>JAFAVZ010000433.1 GCA_019242175.1 Acidobacteriota bacterium | reverse complement strand
GATGGGCCTCGACGCGAACCGCGTCTCGCTCCTCCTCGCCGTGCTCGAGCGCAAAGGCGGCGGCAGCTTCGTGACGCAGGACATCTACGTCAATCTCGCCGGCGGCCTGCAGATCGACGAGCCGGCCCTCGACCTCGGCATCGTCGCGGCCGTGATGTCGTCCCAACGCAACACGCCCGTCGCGTACGACGTCGCCCTCTTCGGCGAAGTCGGCCTCCTCGGCGAGATCCGCAGCGTTTCGCAATCCGACCTCCGCGCGCGCGAAGCCGCGGCGCTCGGCTTCCGCCGCGTGATCTGCCCGCAGTCGAACGCCGCGGAGATTCGCGCGGACGTGGAAGTCATCGGCGTGCGAAGGATCGAGGACTTCGGCGCAGCGCTCTTCGGGAATTGACGGGGATGGCAGTGCGGCTGTTGGTAGAAAATGCGCCGCGAAGCCTCGGGCCATGAGCGCGGCCGGCCGCGCCGGCCTTTACAAGACAAAAGGCTGGGCCTACACTGCCCGAGTTCGTCTCCGGCAGTCTATGGTCACTTCTCTCGTGCGCAGTGGGTGGGTCGGCAGGATTGCGCTGCTGAGCGTTCCCCTATTCCTTGTCGGCTGCGCCACCACCACAGTCGCTCCCGAAGCGGCGCCGGTCGTTCAGTCCTCCCAGCTTTCCGCCGATGACGACGATTTCAGCCATCTCGTCGCCCAGCTCCGCGCGGACCTCAATCGCTACAACAGCCGCGAAGTCGCCCGCAAACCGACCGTGACGCCGACCGTTCAGGCCACGGCCGTGCGCGACAAAGAGTTCGCCGACCGCGCGAACGCCCTCTTCAAGCCGCTCAACTCCTCAGCGCTACGCATGCCGGTCGTCGGCGTCCGCACCTCGGATCTCGACGACAGCTGGCACGCCGCGCGCGATGGCGGCGTGCGCCTCCACACCGGCATCGACATCTTCGCCCGCAAAGGCACCGAGGTCGTCGCCGTGTCGGACGGCATCATCAGCTACATCGGCACGCAGACGAAGGGCGGCCAGTGCCTCTGGCTCACGACCGAGAACGGCGCATCGTTCTACTACGCGCATCTCGACCGCTGGGCGCCGGGCATCTACGAAGGCATGGAAGTCCAATCCGGCGATCTCCTCGGCTACGTCGGCAACACCGGCAACGCCAAGTACACGCCCTCCCATCTCCACTTCGCCGTCAATCAGAACGATGAGATGGTGAACCCCTACCCGCTCCTCACGAAAGCCGTGCCGACGCAGACGGCGAAGCGTCACGTGGAGCTGGGCGGCGGCTTCGGAACGCGCTGAGCTCCAGCTCCCGCAACGGCTCCATCACGAACTCCCGTTCCTGATACCGCGGATGCGGCAGCGTCAGTCGCTTCGTGCGCATCGCGCGCGATGAATACGCGATGAGGTCGAGATCGATCGTGCGCGGCGCATTGCGGATCCCGCGTCGCCGGCCGAGGCTCGCCTCGATGCGCTGCAACTCGTCGAGCAGGGCCAGTGGCTCCAGGCGCGTGAAGCCGGCGACGACCATGTTCAGGAAGTTCGGCGAGCCGGCCGGCGCATCCACCGGTTCCGTTTCGTAGACGCTGCTCACGCGCACGACGCGCATCACGCGGCCGAGTGCATCGATCGCGCGGCGCAGCGTCAGCGCGCGATCGCCGAGGTTCGCGCCGAGGGCGATGACGACCGTCGGCAGCTCACTCGCCGATGCTGAGGTCATCGGGCAGTTCGTTCACGTCGTCTTCCGCGCGCGGGAAGTAAGCCTTCAGCTGCATACCGGCCGCAGTCACCGCTTCCACGATGCCTTCCGTCAGCTCGCCGCTACGGAAGCGGATCGTGAGACGAGCCGCGATCTCGTCCCAAAAGCCGGCCGGCACTTTCGCGTTGATGCCGCCGTCGCCGAGGATGACGAAGCGTTGCTCGACGGAGGCGATGAAGAGCAGCACGCCGTTGCGCAACGCGGTCTTCGTCATGCCCAGGCGCTCGAACGTGCGCTCGGCGATCGCGCGGATCTCGCCGCCCGCCTTCGGCTGCACGTGCACGCGGATCTCGCCGGAGGTGTTGCGCTCCGCCTCCGCGATCGCGTCCATGATTCGTTGCCGATCCAGCTTGTTCAAGAAGTCTTCGTGCGTCATCACCAGCCTCCCGTGGCACCGCCGCCACCAAAGCCACCACCGCCGCCCGAGAACCCGCCGCCACCGCCGCCGAAGCCTCCCCCGCCGCTCCAGCCCCCGCCGCCGAACGTGGTGCCGCGTCCGCCGCCGCCGAGGAAGAACATCGGCCAGAAGCAGCCGCCGCATCCGCCACCGCCGCCGAGGCCGCGGCGACGCAGCATCGGCAGGATGAAGAGCGCGACGACGATGAGGAAGATGACGAAGCCGAGGTCGATGCCGCCGAATTGCGAGTCGCGGCTGTCGCTGCCGCGACGGTTCACCGGCTCGACGGGCGCCTCGCCTTTCGTGATCCGTTCGATGAGCGCGTCGGCCGCGGCGTTCAATCCACCCGCGTAATCGCTCTGCTGAAAATGCGGCGCGATCTGCTCGCGGATGACGCGCGACGAGACCGCGTCGGTGATCGTTCCCTCGAGGCCGTAGCCGACCTCGATGCGCACCTTCTTCTCCTGAAGGAAGACGAAGAGCACGAGGCCGTTGTCGTACTTCTTGTTGCCGACTTTCCAACGCTCGACGCAGCGGATCGTGAAGTCTTCGATCGCTTCGTTTTCGATCGACGGGAAGACGTAGATGATGAATTGCGCGCCGCTGCGTTGCTCGAAGTCGGCGAGCTTGCGGTCGAGCGCATCCGCGGATGCGGCGTCGACGATGTGCGCTTCGTCCGTGAACCAGTGCGTCGGCGCCGGCGGGACGTCCAAAGCAAAAGCGCCCGTCCCGCAAAGGACGAGCGCCACGAGTAGCAGAATCCGGAGGCGCAACCGGGCCTCCTTATGGCGTGCCGGTGGTGCTGGTGGTCGTGCCGCCGAAGCTGGGGAAGTTCACGTTCGGCGCCTGCGACGAGCCTTCGGTGCCGCGGAAGTACGCCTTGTCGCGGAAGCGCGATCCCGCGGCGATGCTGCCCGGGAACTGCTTGATCGCGGTGTTGTACTCCTGCACCTTCTCGTTGTAGCGCTGGCGCTCGACGGCGATGCGGTTCTCCGTGCCTTCCAGCTGCGACTGCAGCTCGAGGAAGTTCTGATTCGACTTCAGCTCCGGATAGCGCTCGACGACGACGAGCAATCGGCTCAGCGCATTCGACAGGCCCTGCTGCGCGGCCGCGAACTGGGCCATCGCATTCGGGTCGTTCGGCAGAGCCGACGCGGTCGGCTGGCCGCCGCCGTTGCCGCTCTGCACCTGGCCGACGCGGGCGCGCGCGTTCGTCACTTCGACGATCGTCGACTTCTCGAAATTCGCCGCCGCCTCGACGGTGCGCACGAGATTCGGGATGAGGTCGTAGCGCCGCTGGTATTGGCTCTCGACCTGCGCCCACTGGCTGTCGACGGCCTCATTGAGTCGCACGAAGCCGTTGCGGGCGCCGACGAACCAGCCGCCGAGAATCAACGCGATGACGACGAGGACGAGACAGCCGACGAGACCAACGCTCCTGCGCATCAGTAGTCCTCTTCTTCTTCGTCGTCCGCTTCTTCTTCGCGGTCGCCGTCGGAGAAATCACCGGCATCTTCTTCTTCGTCACTCTCGCCGCCACCACCGCCCCCGCCGCCACCCTCGGCATCCGGGAACTCGGGCTCTTCAGCCGGCTCCTCGACGACGCGCGAGCGTCCGCGGCCGGACGTCACGACCGGCGTCTCCTCGGCATCGCGCTGATCCGCTCCGCATTTCGGGCAGATCGGCGTCGGTTTCCCGAGGTCGTAGAACTTCGTGTGGCAGCTATAGCAGGTGTACTTGCGTCCCAACTGTGGCATTGCTTTTTTCGTCTCCCGTGAAAAGCGGCGAAACGTTAGCACACTTCAGCGGGAGGGAAGCAATTCACGCATCGGCAAAGCAGAAGGGCCGACCTCATCGGCCGGCCCTTGCAATTCGTCGATGCGATTTTCGTCAGCGCGTCTTCGGCAATGCCTGCGCCGCGCGATTGCCGTCGGCGGGATTCGTCTGGTTGCGATGCGCGCGCACGTCGGCGGCGACGCCCGCGAGCTTCTGCGCCTGCGGAAAGAGCTCGAGCGCCTTCTCCACCTGCGCGTCGCCCTGAAGGCGGAACGGATATGAAGCGTCGAAGCCGAACTTCGCCGCGACGATCTCCGCCTTCAGCGCACGCTCGATGTACTTCTTGTCGTCCGGCTTCTGCAACGCCGCGCGGATGTCTTCCATCGAGGCGATGTCTTTCTCCGACGCGGAGCGCGCGAGCTCGTCGATCATCTGCGGCGTGACCTGCACGTCCATCGTCAGGTCCGGATGCTTCGCCGCGTATTCGACCGCGTAGTTGAAGATCGCGCTGCGCACTTCGAGCAGTTGCGTCGTACGGGTGAGCTGGGCGGGCTTGATCATGACGTCCGGCGTGATGCCGCCGCCGCCATACACCGTCCGGCCGGTATCCGTCTCGAACTTCTTCCGCTCGGAGAGGGGGATCTCCGCCGTGCCGCTCTCGTCGTCGGCGACGTAGTAGTCGTAGAACGAAGTGTAGTCGCGCTGGATGTTGCGTCCGGACGGCGTGTAGTACTTCGACGTCGTCAGCGCGAGGCCCGCGCCGTACTGCAGGGAGTAGACGCTCTGCACGAGGCCCTTGCCCCAGCTGGTCTCGCCGACCACGAGGCCGCGGTCGTGATCCTGGATCGCGCCGGCCACGATCTCCGAGGCGGAGGCGCTGCCGCGGTTGACGAGGACGACGAGCGGAACGTCGATCTTGTCGTGCTTGCCCGGCGCCGTGTAGTCCTGCTGCGAGTCGGAGGTGCGGCCCTTCGTGTAGACGATCATCTGTCCCTTGTCGAGGAAGTGATCGGCGACGCCGACCGCGGCGTCGATCAGGCCGCCCGGATTCATGCGCAGGTCGAGGACGAGCTTCTGCATCCCCTGCTCCTGCAGCTTGGCGACGGCTTCATCGAGCTCGCGCACGGTCGTGGAAGTGAAGTCTTTGATGCTGATGTAGCCGACGCCGTGACGCACCATCAGCGTGTTGGAGATGGAGTTCGTATGGATGGCGGCGCGGGTGATGGTGAGCGGGATCGGCTCTTTGATGCCGACGCGCATGATCTTGATGTGGACCGTAGTGCCCTTCGGTCCCTTGAGGCGCTTGACGACTTCGTCGAGCGAGAGGTCGTCGGTCGACGTGCCCTCGACTTCGGAGATGACGTCGCCGGCGCGGACGCCGAGGCGCGCGGCCGGAGTGCCTTCGAGCGGCGTGATGACGGTGACCTGATCGTTGCGCTTCGTCACCAGGATGCCCAGGCCGTAGAAGCTGCCCTTCTGCCGATCCTGCATCTCGCCGTACTCCTTCGGATCGAGGAAGGAGGTGTGCGGGTCGAGCGTCCGGAGCATGCCGTCGATGGACGAGTAAACGACTTTGTCCTGGCCGACGTCTTCAGGAGCGTACTGGGCGACGACGCCCACGAGGTCGGTGTACTCCTTCAGTCGTTTCTGCATCTCGCTCTGGGTGGGAGCGCCGAAGAGGAGGTTGCCGTAGAGTCCGCCGAGGAGCGTGGCTCCGACGACGGCGATGGTGGCGGTGAGCGAGAACGACCACTTTTCAGTCTTCTGGATTCTGGCCATATCTTTTGTCGCGCAACGAATTTATAGTGCTGAACGAGAAGTATACAGGGGAGTATTCACGCCCCTTCCCGGTGTTCACCCACAAGTCACTTGCCCCGCAGAAAGGCGCTCAAAGCAGAGCATGTTCGGCCCCCTCGGAATCCCTGAGCTCATCCTGATCTTCGGCGTCGCGCTGATCGTCTTCGGCCCTCGCCGCCTCCCCGAGATCGGCCGCACCCTGGGCAAGGCCCTCGGCGAATTCAAGCGCGCGACCGACGAGTTGAAGAACACGATCGAACGCGAGGTTGCCGTCGAGGAGCTCCGGCAGGTCGGACCTTCGATGATCACGCCGCCGCAGTCGGTATCAAGGACTGAGCCAGCGGCCGCGCCGGCGCCTGCGGTCGATCCCGCGACGGCCCCCGCTGAAGTCGAGCCGACCGTCGTGCGCCGTTCGAACATCTGATCGGAATGGACGTCACGAACGACCGGCTCGACGACCAGTTCCACGACGTCGAGGGCGACGCCGAGCATCAGCTTCCGAAGATGTCGTTCCTCGATCACCTCGAGGAGCTGCGCAAGCGGCTGCTGATCTCGTTCATCGCGATCTTCGTCGCGTTCCTCGTCTGCTGGAATTACGCGGACCGCATCTTTGCCAAGATGCAGGAGCCGCTGACGAAGTACCTCCCGCCCGGCGACAAGCTCGCCTACACCCGCC
Organism: Acidobacteriota bacterium; assembly: GCA_019242175.1. Classification (GTDB taxonomy): domain Bacteria; phylum Acidobacteriota; class Thermoanaerobaculia; order Gp7-AA8; family Gp7-AA8; genus JAFAVZ01. The sequence continues at coordinate 5,785 of JAFAVZ010000433.1, read as the reverse complement.
TCACCGCGCCGTTTTTCATGTACATGAAGGTGGCGTTCTTCGCCGGCCTTTTCGTCGCGGCGCCGATCGTCCTCTTCCAGCTGTGGCTGTTCATCGCGCCCGGCCTGTACAAGAACGAACGTCGCTACGCGGTGCCGTTCATCGTGTTCGCGACGCTGTTCTTCCTCGGCGGCGGCTACTTCGGCTTCAAGATCCTCCTGCCCGCGACCTGCGCGTTCTTCGTGGAGACCGGCAAGCAGTTCAAGCAGATGGTGACGATCGATGATTACTTCTCGTTCGCGAGCACGATCATCCTCGCCGCCGGCCTCGTGTTCGAGACGCCGATCCTGATCTTCTTCCTCGCCCGCCTCGGCATCGTGACGCCCGCGTTCCTGCTCCAGAAGTTCAAGTACGCGATCGTGCTGGCGTTCATCGTGGCCGCGGTGGTGACGCCGACGCCGGACATGGTGACGCAGACCGCGCTCGCGCTGCCGATGATCCTCTTGTACCTGCTCGGGATCTTGATCGCGTACCTGTTCGGCAAGAAACACGACGCATAACTGGTGCGCGGGCGTCCCGCCCGCAGCCGACGGACGTCCCGTCCGGCGGCAGGATTCGCGCTATACGAGGCAGCGGCACAAGACGTACCGCTGCACGCGGGCTAGACACCCGGATCCTGATCGCGTACCTGTTCGGCAAGAAACATGACGCACAGGTGCGCGGGCGTCCCGCCCGCAGCCGACTGACGTCCCGTCCGGCGGCAGGATTCGCGCTACACGAGGCAGCGGCACGAGACGTACCGCTGCACGCGGGCGGGACGCCCGGATCCTGATCGCGTACCTCTTCGGCAAGAAACACGATGCATAGGTGCGCGGGCGTCCCGCCCGCAGCCGACGGACGTCCCGTCCGGCGGCAGGATTCGCGCTACACCCGGCAACGGCACGAGACGTACCGCCGCACGCGGCCGGGACGCCCGGATCCTGATCGCGTACCTGTTCGGCAAGAAACACACGACGCATAACTGGTGCGCGGGCGTCCCGCCCGCAGCCGACGGACGTCCCGTCCGGCGGTAGGATTCGCGCTACACCCGGCAGCGGCACGAGACGTGCCGCTGCACGCGGGCGGGACGCCCGCTCACCGTTCCGTCTCGAAAGTGTTCGGTAGGATTCGCGCTACACCCGGCAACGGCACGAGATGTACCGCTGCACGCGGGCGAGACGCCCGCTCACCGTTCGATCTCGAAGTCCGCGGAGATGTTCGGCAGCGCCTCGTTGAAGATCAGCACCGTTTCGGCGATGGGGAAAAGCACCGTGTGATTCCGTTGCTGCACCTCGAGCACGACCTCGTAGTAGCCGTCCTCGCTCAGCGCCACGAGCGTCCCGTGCTTCCCTTTGACCTCGAGCGTGCGATTGAACACCGATACCTTCGCCGGAATCTCCATGCGCGCGCATGGTAGCAAACGCGGCTCAAAAACGAAGCGGCGGGCCTTGCAGCCCGCCGCGTTGGGAAATTAGCTGGACCGATCGATCAAGGCTTCTTCGACGTCATGTCCGGGGACGCGGTCGTCGCCGGCTTGCTGTCCGGCGAGGAGGCCGGAGCTTCCGCGGCCGCAGCCGGCGGAGCGGCAGGCACCGCGAAGTACGTGTCGTTGTAGACCGGCTTCGCCTCGGCCTTCAGCGCGTCGAGCTGGTCCTGCAGGCGCTTCTTCGCCTCGGCGCGCTCGAGCGTCGCCTTGACCTGGTCGAACGGCGTCGAGTCGTGCTTCTCGACTTTGATGACGTGGTAGCCGTACTGCGTGCGGACGACCGGCGTCACTTCGCCGACCTTCGCCGCGAACGCGGCCTGCTCGAACTCCGGAACCATCTGGTTCGGGCCGAAGGCGCCGAGGTCTCCGCCACGGGAGCCGGAGCCGGTGTCGTCCGACTCCTTCTTCGCCAGCTCCGCGAAATCAGCGCCGGCCACGATCTGCTTCCGCAGGTCCTCGGCCTTCGCCTTCGCCTCTTCCTCGGTCAGTTCCTTCTTTCCCGGCTGCGCGGCCGGGCTGCCCTTGAACGCGATGAGGATGTGCCGCGCGGTGACCTGCTCGTAATCCTTCACGTTCGCGTCGTAAGCCTTCTTGAGGTCTTCGTCCGAAACCTTGATGCTCTTCTCCAGGCGCGCGATCTCGGCGTTGGCAACGAGGTTCTCGCGGAGGAGCGAGAGCTGGTTGACGACTTCCGGATCGTTCGCCAGCCCTTCCTTCATCCCTTTCGCCGCGAGGAGCTTCATGCGCAGGTAGTCGTCGGCGAACTGCTTCTTGCCCGGACCCATCGCATAGCTCTGGTACTCGGCCGGAAGGGTCTTGATGGCGTTCTCGAATTCTTTCTGGTGGATGGCGATCTCGCCGGCGGAAACGATGACGGGATCGCTGACGGTCTGCGCCGTGGCGGGAGCCGCGGGCGTGGCAGGCGGCTTCGGCGTGGTCTGGGCGACGGCGGCCGTCGCGGACAGCGCAAGCGCCATCATGGTCGTGGTGATCTTCTTCACGAATGCTCCTTTGATTGTGAGGGTGTCTTCTGAGACAGTGCAGACCGGAACTCGCCGGCTCCGGGAAGGAATTCCTACAGTTTCTTGACGGCCTCGGCCATGCGGCGCACGCCTTCGCGGATGCGTTCCATCGAAGTGGCGTAGCTGATCCGCACGAATTCGTCCGCGCCGAATGCACTGCCAGGGACGACCGCGACGCGCGCCTCGTCCAACAGGAACGTGGCAAACGACTGCGAGTCGTGAATGCCCGCGCGGCCGAAGAAGGCGCTGACGTCGGGAAAGATGTAGAACGCGCCGTCCGGATCGGCGCAGCAGAATCCGTCGATGTCGTTGATGGCGGGAACGAGCCACGCGCGGCGTTCGCTGTAGGCGTCGAACATGCGTCGTACTTCGGTGTCGTCCTCGTCGGTGAGCGCCTCGAGCGCGGCCATCTGCGCGATCGAGCTCGGGTTCGACGTCGAGTGGCTCTGGATCTTCCCCAACGCGCCGATGAGCTCCGGCTGGGCGATCGCGTAGCCGAGACGCCAGCCGGTCATGGCGTACGTCTTCGACATCGAGTTCACGATGATGATCGTCTCGGGATACTGCTCGAACCAGCGCATGGCCGAGGCGTGGCGGTTGTCGCCGTAGGTGAAGAGCTCGTAGGTTTCATCGAAGACGAGGAAGAGGTCGCGCGCGGCGCACCATTCGACGATGCGCTTCAGCTCCGCTTCCTCGATCACTGCACCGGTCGGATTGCACGGCGAGTTGAGGATGATGCCGCGCGTGCGCTCCGTCGCCGCCGCCTCGATCTCTTCGAAACGCGGGCGGAATCGGTTCGATGGGTCGGTCTTCGCGAACACCGGCGTGCCGCCGGCGAACGAGACCTGGTCGGGAAAGCTCACCCAGTACGGCGACGGGATGATGACTTCGTCGCCGGCGTCGACGAGGGCGAGCATCAGGTTGAAGAGCTCCTGCTTGCCGCCGTTGCCGGCGATCACATGCTCGCTCGTGACCTTCGTGCCGTACTGGCGGTTGTAGCGCGCGGCGATGGCGTCGCGCAGATTGCGCGTGCCGAGGGCGTTCGTGTACTTCGTGAAGCCTTGATCGATGGCCCGCTTCCCTGCCGCGGAAACGGCGGGCGGCGTCTGGAAGTCCGGCTCGCCGGGACCGAAGTCGACGACGTCGATGCCTTTCGCCACCAGCTCGTTCGCCTTGTTGAGGACAGCCAGCGTCGGCGAAACCTGAATCTCGGTCACGCGGCGGGTCAGGCGAAGTGGGGTGCGGGTCGTCGGCACGGCGAACAGCTTTTTATCATCAAGACCCGCGCCATGCGAGAACCTTGTCATCCTGAGCCCCGAAGAGGGCGAAGGATCCCCAGGCACGTGCGCGGGTCGCTCGCATCAGGAGATCCTTCGCAGTCTGCGCTGCTCAGGATGACAAGGGCGCGCTCCCGAAGCAGCGCCCCAGCGTTCCTCGCAGCCCGTGCCACGCCGCGCGCCGGTCCGCGAGCACGAACGTGAGCACCAACTCCACGGCACACCACGCGGTGTAGACGCCGATCATGATCTGGCGCGCCGAAGGCACGAAGAACTGGATGAGCCAGAACAGCAGCAGCGTGGTCGCCTCGTGGAAGCGCAGCTCCATGTTCTGGAGGAGCAGAAAGCCGAGGAAGCTCTGCAGGATGGTGAGGAGGATTTCCTGGCGCTGCAGCGCATCGAGCGGCAGCGCCCGCGCCTCTCCGGCGCTGATGCACAACACGATGGGGATCATCGCCGAGAGGATGCTCCACTGGTTGATGTTCGACGAGACGAGGTTCATCAGCGCGACGTTCGCCGTGGAGACTTTCCGGGCCCAGTAGAACGCGCTCAGTTTCTCCGGGAACTCGGAGAGGAACGGGGCAACCCACTGCACGAAGACGAACGTCGAGACGCCGAGCGAGCCGGCGATGGCGAGCATCGAGTTGAGAAATGGATGCGCGGAGAAGTAGAGGATCGCGCCGCCGCCGAGGAAGAAGCCGGCGATGGCGGCGTTGCGCAACGGAGCCCGGAGTTGGAGCGTGCGCCGCGGGATGGTCCCCAACGTGTCGAGCGACTCCTCCGATGCTTCCCGCGGTGGGATCTTCCACAGTACGAAGAGATACAGGAAGTAGAAGCCGGCCAACGGCAGTGCGTCCCAGATCGTGATCGACGCTTTCCACCAGATGAAGACGAAGTAGAGGATCGGCAGCATCAGTCCGAAGACCTCGATCGCGTGCTCCTTCTCCAGCTTCACGGCAACGAGGCGTTTGCGGAAGCCGGCCGCGACGAAGTAGATCATCGGCCAGCCCAGGCCGACGAGCAGGCGCAGGCTGCCGGTGAAGTTCGCGATGGCGAGATGCGTCTGCGCCGGGTTCTTCCCCGCGTTCCAGGCGATGACCGCTTCGACCGCGAACTCCGGCAACGTCTGCAGCCAGGCGAGGATCGCCAGCGCCAGCCCCTGCGAGATGAGGAACTGCGCCGCTTCCGCGCCCCAGGCGATGACGAAGGCGGAAATGAGGATGCTCGGAAAAGTCCAGAGCGCGGACCAGGCGGACTTCGTCATTATCATCCGCACTCTAATGAAAATCTCCAGTCGGCAGAATCCCTGGTTCAAGCGTCTGCGCGAGGCGATCCGTCTCCACGATGAGGAGATCGTGATCGAAGGGCCGAAAGCGGTCGATGACGCGCTCTCCGCGGGGTGGAAACCGCTGGCGATCGTGCGCCGCGGCCTCGACTCGTCCGCAAGCGAACGGGAGCTCGCGTTCGCATCCGAGCTCTTCGATGCCCTCGCCGAAACGAAAACGTCTCAAGGCGTCCTCGGCCTTTTCGAGCGTCCCCAGACGAGCATCGACGCGCTCCTCGCCAACCGCGAGTCGATCGTCGTCGCGCTCGACGGCGTGCAGGATCCGGGCAACGTCGGGACGATCGTCCGCCTCGCCGCCGCATTCGACGCGGCCGGCGTCGCGCTCCTTCCCGGCTGCGCCGATCCCTTCGGCCCAAAAGCGATCCGCGCCTCGGTCGGCGCGATTCTCACCGTTCCGGTCGCGAACGTGACGCCCGTCGCATTGATCGAAAGCGGCCTCCCGCTCTTTGCCGCCGACGGTTCCGGCGCCCCCATCGATCCGCCGACGCATGGCGCAATCCTCGTGTTCGGCAACGAAGGCGCGGGCGTGTCGGCGGAGCTGCTGGAAGCGGCGACGCCGATCGCGATCGCGACCAGCGGACGCGTCGAGTCGCTGAACGTCGCGGCCAGCGCGGCCATCCTCCTCGCGAGGAGCTTC
>JAFAVZ010000338.1 GCA_019242175.1 Acidobacteriota bacterium | reverse complement strand
GCGCAGGCACTCGCCCGCGACGGAGGTTTCGAGTGCGGAGAAGTGCAGCGCGACGTCTTCCCCGACGGCGAGCACTACCTTCGTTTGCGCACTTCAGTCGCCGACCGCCACGTGGTGGTGGTCGGCGGCACGATCACCGACGCGGCGACGATCGAGCTCTACGACCTCGCTTGCGCGATCGTCGAGAACGGCTCCGCGACGCTGACGCTTGTCGTTCCCTGGTACGGCTACGCGACGCAGGACCGCGCGGTGATCGCCGGCGAGGCGGTGACGGCGAAGACGCGCGCGCGGCTCCTCTCCTCGATTCCGGCCGCGAAGCTGGCGAACGAAATCCTGCTGCTCGATCTCCACAGCGAAGGCATTCCGCATTACTTCGAGGGGACGATCCATCCCCGCCATATCTACGGCAAGCCGCTCATCGAAGCGCTGGCGCGCGAGCTCGCTGGCGCGACCGATTTCGTCATCGGCTCGACGGACGCGGGACGCGCGAAGTGGGTCGAGTCGCTGGCCCGCGATCTCTTCGTTCCCGCGGCCTTCGTCTACAAGCGCCGGCGCGGCCCGGAGTCGACGGAAGTCTCGGCGGTGAGCATGCGCTTCAACGGCGAGACGGTCGTCATCTACGACGACATGATCCGCACCGGTACGTCGCTGGTGAATGCCGCGCGCGCGTATCGCGAAGCGGGTGCGGGACGCATCGTCGCCATCGCCACGCACGGCGTCTTCGCGAACGACGCGTTCACGAAGCTGAAGGCGTGCGGCCTCTTCGCCGCGATCGCCTGCACGGACAGCCATCCGAACGCGCTCGCGTTGCGCGAGCAGGGGCTCATCGTGAAGTCGTGCTCGCCGTTGTTTTTGCCGTTCCTGACCGCCCGATCGACCACATGACGAACGCGAGCGCCATCACGGCGAGGAAGACCCACAACGCGTCGACCGGCCGGCGCGACATCGCGCCCGCCGCCGCGTAAGCCAGCGCCGCCGGCAGGATCCCGACGACCGAGGCGATGGTCATCTGGAGCCAGCCGGTGGGGGAGGCGCCGGCCATGATGGCCAGCGTTTCGGCGAGGATCGGCACGGGCCGGGTCACGATGAGCGCGAGGATGCCCCACTTCTCCAGAATCGCCGCCGCCCGCGCGTACTCCGCCTCGGAAACGAAGCGCCGGACGGAATCGCGTCCCGCTCGTCCCAATGCGAATCCGGTGAGCGACGCGCCGACGGAGCCGACGAGCGAGAGCAGCGCGCCGATCCAGATTCCGAACAACGCGCCGTGCGCGATCATGATCACGCTCGACGGCACTGGTAGCACGACGTCGGCGATGAGCAGCCCGACGCCGATTACGCCGGCGACGATGCCCGCCGATCGCAGCCAAGGCATCGGGTCGGTCAACAGCGGCCAATGCATCGCCTCGGCGATTCCGAACAGCAGCAGGAACGACGCCGCCATCGACGTCATCAGGAACGCGTAACGCTTCATGCCGTCATTATGGCTCGGGACGAGCGGCCCATCATCAAGATCCAAAGGGCCGCTGCCAAGGCGAGACCCGCGCCGGTCCAGAACGCGGCGCTCGGCGAGACGCGCTCGTACAACGTGCCGAAGAGCGCGGTGCCGGCCAGCACGCAGATGCCGTTTGCGAGGTAGTAGATGCCGAAGCTCTTGCCCCGGCCCTCCGGCGGCACGAGGTCGCCGATCCACGCGCGCTCCGCGCCTTCGCTCAGCGTGAACGGGATCGCGTAGAGGACGAACAGGACGAAGAACGACGGCATGGTCCGGGCGAACGGGAAGATGAAGTAGAGGATGGCGTACGCCGTCCAGCCGGCGACGAGCAGCCAGCGGCGGTCGATGCGGTCGGACAGCGCGCCGGCACGCGTGGAGAACAGCGACTTGATGACGTGATGCGCGGCCCACAGCAACGGCAACAGGCTCGTCGCGACGCCCGCCGCGTGCGCCTGCAGAAGCAGATACGCATCGCTCGAATTCGCGAGGCTGAAGAGCGCAATCGCGGTGATGGCTCCCCAGAATCGCTTCGGCAACGGCACGTCCGGCGCCTTCTCCCGTCTGCGTTCGCCGCGTTTCTCCTCTTTCAGGAAAACGAGCAGCATCACGACGCCGACCGCGCCGGGAATCACGGCGATGTAGAAGATGGTGCGCATCTCGAAATGCAGCACGTTCAGCAGGACGAGCGCGATGAGCGGCCCGACGACCGCGCCGGTGTGATCGAGCGCGCGTTGGAAGCCGAACGCGCGGCCGCGATCGGCGGGATCGGTGACGTCGGCGATCAAGGCGTCGCGTGGCGCGGACCGGATGCCTTTGCCCGTCCGGTCGATGAGCCGCGCCGCGAGCACCAGCGGCCACACGCTGGCCGCGGCGATCAACGCCCGCGATCCCGCCGCCAACGCATACCCGCCGACGACGAGCGGCTTGCGCTGCGGCATCCGATCGCTGATCCAGCCCGCGGCGAGCTTGAGGATCGACGCCAACCCATCCGCCGCCCCCTCGATCATCCCGACGATGAGCGGCGTGGCGCCGAGCGTGGTGGTGAGGAAGACGGGCAGGAGCGGATAGATCATCTCGCTCGCGGAGTCGTTGAGAAGGGAGATGAGGCCGAGGAGGACGACCTGCGGTTGGAGCTTGCGGGGCTGAGTCACGAGGGGAGGATAGCGCTGTAGAATGCGCGCCGCATTTCGAAAGGAGCATCATGGCAATCAGGAAAGTGGGCGTCCTCGGCTGTGGCCTCATGGGGTCGGGGATCGCTCAGACGGCGGCGCAGGCGGGCTTCGACACCGTCGTTCTCGAAGTCGAGCAGCGCTTTCTCGACAAAGGCATCGCCGGCATCGACAAGTCCCTCGGCAAGTTCGTCGAGAAGGGCAAGCTGGCCCAGGCCGACAAAGACGCCGTCATGGGCCGCCTGAAAGGCACGACCGACGCGAACGATCTCGCCGACTGCGACATCGTCATCGAGGCGATCATCGAGAACGCCGATCTCAAGCGCGAGACCTACGCGCGGCTGGACAAGGTCGTGAAGCCGGAGGCGATCTTCGCCTCGAACACCTCGTCGCTCACGATCACCGAGCTTTCAATGGCGACCGCCCGCCCGAAGCAGTTCGTCGGGCTCCACTTCTTCAATCCGGTTCCCGTCATGAAGCTGGTGGAGGTGGTCCGGACGATTCTGACGAGCGACGAGACGTTCAACACCGCCTTTGCGTTTGCGAAGTCGCTTGGGAAGGAAGCGGTGTCGTGCCGCGACAACTCCGGCTTCATCGTCAACCGGCTGCTCGTCCCGTACATCCTCGACGCGATCCGCGCGTACGAGGAGGGCGTCGGCTCGATCGAGGACATCGACAAGGCGATGCAGCTCGGCTGCGGCTACCCGATGGGCCCGTTCACCCTGCTGGATTTCGTGGGCCTCGACACCACCTTGTACATCGCCAACATCATGTTCGAGGAGTACCGCGAGAAGCGCTTCGCCCCGCCGCCGCTGCTCAAGCAGATGGTGCTCGCCGGCCG
>JAFAVZ010000296.1 GCA_019242175.1 Acidobacteriota bacterium | reverse complement strand
GCGTTCGTACCCTGCTGCAACGGCGGCTCGACCACGTTCGCCGGGTCGGCCCAGCTGTTCTCGACGGTGACGTCGATCGGCGTCGAGCTGCCGTGCACGTTCTGCTTGCCCGTCACCGTGCCCGGCTGCGAGATCGACGTCGGGAGATACGCGAACTGGAAATCCTGCAACGCGAGGAGGAACTCGCGGTATGTGTTCTTCTCGTCCGCGCCCGGCGTCTCGATGATCGCCGCGAACGACGTCGGGCCGCCGTCCGTGCGGGTGTGCAACGGCGTCTTCGTGTCGTTCGTGTACCACTTGCTCGCCGTCGGCTCCACGACGAGCGCGGCATAGAGGCCGACCTGCTGATGCGTCGAGGGGCCGAAGTGATCGTGCGTGAACACCGTGCGCAACGTGCGCTCGCCGTTCACCCGGTCGGAATCGCTGGAGAGCGGATCGGCGTACCAGCGCTGCACCGTGGTCTGCGCGCCGAACCAGTCGCTGCACGGCGCCTTCGTCGGATCGGGACAGATCTCCGCCGGCGGCGCGGTGAGCGTCAGCGGCAGACGTCCGCTGCCGGTGTTGCATTTCGCGATCGTGTCGAGACTGGCCGCGAGGCCGCCGCACTGCGTGATGCCCTTCACCTGCGACTGCACTTCCTGATAGCTCAGCGTGCCGTCTTCGTAGTTGAAGCCGTTCGCCGCGCCGTCCGACGATGTGACGTCGAACTTCACGAGGTGGATGTGCTGGCCGATGATGTCCGTCGGCGTGCGCACCTGGTAGTCGTCGAGGTCGTAGTACTCCGGCACGAGGTTCGTGTGCCAGTAGTTCACGCCGGTGCGCGAGTTCGCGCGGAAGAAGAAAGGCTCGGGCGGTTTCGTCCCGCTCACCGTCGGCAGCACATCCTGCCAGAGCGTGAGAAGGCGCGACTGCGGATAGTGCCAGCCGAGCTTGTTCAGCACGAGATCGGTCTGCACCACCGCCGCCTTGTACGTCGTCCAGTCGCGGATCGGCGTGCAGGTGTCGCTGTCCGACGCCGTCGACAGGCCGGGGTCGGCGTACGGCGCACCCGGCGCGGCCGGCAGGCCGTTCGTGCGGTAGCTCGCCGGCGCACCGGACGTGTCGAACGTCGGATGCGTGCACTGCGCGTGATAGGCCATCGCGACCTTCTCCACGTCCGTGCCGTCTTCCGGCAGCTTGTACGCGTTGATGTTCGCCATGTCCTTGGAGAAGTCGAGATAGTTGTGCTGCTCGGTGACCGCGGCGTTGATGATCATGTGCCGGGGCAGACCGCCGTCGAGCGTGGTGCCCGAGGAGTCTTTGGCGAAGTCCATCGGTGGATGCGGGGCGCGCGTGCCGCCGACGCCGGGGATGAAGAATGGATAGCCGGGATTGAGCCCCTTGTTCAGATCGTCCGGATTCGTCTCCGCGCGATAGCCGACCGGCGGCGCGCCCGCGGCGGCGTTCGGATCGGCGACCGGCACGATGCGCACCCGCGCCGGCATCGGCGCCATCGGCAGCGTCGGCATCGGGACGAGCGCGGGAATCGGCGTGCCCGCGGCGATCTCGCCATCCGGCTGCGCCCGATTCCAACCCGACACCGGCTTGCCGCCGGAATCCAGCGTGGTTCCGATCTCGAACACGTCATGCGAACGCCAATGCGCCCACATGCCCGCCGCGAAGTGCGGATAGAAGTGGCAGTGGAAGATCGAGTCGCCGACGACCTTGTTCAGGTTGCCGCTCCCCTCGTGCGCGATCTCCATCGTGTACGCGCTGCCGGGGTTGATCAGCTGGCTGTCGAGATACGCGCTGCCGTCGGAGTTCGGCGAGTGGAACCACTGATGCGCGTGCAGGTGATGCACGTGCGACACGCCGGTGCCGGAGTGCAGCGTGCGGAAGATGACCCGGTCGTTGATGTAGCTGTGGTAGACGTTCGAGGGATCGTCCGGATAGCTGACCTTCGTCGCCTTGCGCAGCGGCGTCACTCCCGCCGGCGCGTTCGAGATCGAGCCCTGCGTGCAGTTCGCCCAATACTTCTTGAGCAGGTTCTGATTCGTCACGTCGGGAGGGCTCGTACCGCCGCTGTTGCACGGCGCGTTCGCCGGCGAGTCGACGACCATCGACGGATCGCCCACCGTCCAGGAGCTGAGGAAGAACTCCTCGAAGCGGCAGTCCGGGCAGCTGTTCATCGGGCCGACGCCGAAGCGGTTCGCCAGGATCTCCGCGCCGATGCCGCCGCTGCCGTAGTTGATCGCGAACGCGTCGCCGCCCGCTTGCAGCGTCGGCGTGAGATTGCCCGCGCCGTTGTTCTGGCTCGCGTAGTCGAAGATCGGGAACGCCTGCTGCGAGTCATTGAGCTCGTGATACTCGATCGTGAACTCGCGGAAGGGCCAGTCCCGCCGCGGCTCGTACGGCACCGGGCTCGTATTCGGATCGCCGTCCTGGCGGAAGCGATAGCCGTTCGATTTCGGCCCGGCGATGATCGCCGTGAGGTCCGTCGCCACGATCTCGTAGGTCGGATCGAGCATCTGCAGCACCGGCGAGTCGAAGTTCAGAATCGGCTGCCCCATCGGCGTGAAGCCGTTCGTCCCCTTCGTCTTGTCGACGGCCTTCAACATGTCGGCGTTCGTGATCTGGCTGCGCAGCCAGACCGAGTCCGCCGGCTCGACGTTCACCGCGCCGAAGAGCCCCGCCGTCACCTGCGCGCCGTCGTTGGGGAAGTTGAGACCGCCCCATGCGGCGCCTTCGCTGTTCAGCAGGAACGTCCCTTCCGCCGTCGCGCGCAACAGATAGATCTTCTTCTCGCCGGGAGCGGCCAGGCTGTTGCCGTTCACGCCGACGAACGAGCCGTCGTCGTTCATCGTCTGCACGACCTGCATGCCCGCGACGTGGATCGATGCGTAACGTGTCGCCGGCTGCACGCCCTTGATGCCCGGCTGGTTCGCGACCGTCTCGGACAACAGGTTCGTGAACTCGATCTGCAGGCAGTCGCCGACGTTCGCGCGCAACACGATCGGGCGCGGACGCTTCCCTTCGCGCAGCCATGCATTGCCTTTCGAAGGCTTGCATCCGCTGCCGCCGCCGGGACAACTGAGCGGCACGATGTCGCGGTCGAGCGCGAAGATCATGCCCTCCGGCATCATGGCGCCGAGGCGGTTGAGGAAGAAGGGAAGATCGAGGGCCGAGACTTTGGCCTTGACCGTACGGGTGCAACCGGGATTCGGCTGCGCGAAGGCGGGCAGACCGGCGATCAGCAGGAACAGGCCGACTGCGAGAGCGACCCGACGACGATTGGACATCGCGTTCTCCTCCGGTGGGTTTCTTCATGGAGGAAGACGCTTTCGATGTCGAAGCTGTGACCGGTGGCCCGGAACGGTGGAAGCGGTAGCCGATGGCGCAGGGATCGGCGCCGGGAGCAATGCGCGCCGAAGTAGGCATAGCGGAGACTACGTCCAAGAGGCGCAACGCCGCTCCCGACCTCGAGATCAAGCCAGGTGCTGCCAATTCAGCCGTTCCAGGCCACCAGTCACAACACGCGGCGCAACCGCGTCTCTTGTGATGAAGGGCGCGCCGGTGCTGAAGATCGTCGTCAACTGCGGTCTGTGCGAAGACCTCATCGGTCCATGCATCACATCGTTGCGCGCGCAGACGTTCGTCGACTGGCAAGCGATCGTGACGATCGACCGTCGCGGCGACGCGACGTACGAACGCGCGGTCGCCGCAGTCGCTGACGACGAGCGCTTCGTCATCGTGCGCAATCGCCGTCGTCTCTTCCCGATGGAGAACATCCTGCGCGCGATCCATCGCAGCTATGCGGATCCAGAAGACGCGATCGTCATCCTCGACGGCGACGATCGCCTGTTGCACGAACGCGCATTGGAGATCATCGCCAACGCGCATGCGGACGACGATTGCTGGGTCACGTACGGCAGCTGGATCAGCGACGATCCGCGCCGTCCCGGCCCGTTGCCCGCGTACGCGGTCGACGCCGATTTTCGCAACGAGCCGTGGCTCGGAACGGCCATCCGCACGTGGAAGCGCTGGCTGTTCGATCTCATCGACGATCGCGATCTCCGCGATCGCAACGGACACTACTTCCGCGTCGCCGAAGATCTCGCGTGCATGCTGCCGATGCTGGAGATGGCGACCACGCGGCGTGCGCATCACATCGCCGAGCCGCTCATGTTCTACAACCGCTTCAGTCCGCACGATCCGAAGCGGCGGCTGAAGAATGAAGGATTGCGCAACGCGGCGGATCTCCGCGCGCGCAAGCCTTATGCGCCGCTCGCGGCGAAAGTCGTGCGCGAGCGCGCGGCGGTCGAGGGCGCACAAACGGCCGAATCGTTCCTGTGAGTCACAAGCCGACGCGATCGCGCGTCTTGAAGAAGGAACCCCAGAGCGCAAGGAGGGACCCATGGCCACAGGCAAAGGAAAAGGCAAAGGGAAGGGCGGCGGGGGCGGCGGCGGAGGCAGCACCGTCACGTTCGTTCTCGAGAAGGCGGTGGCGAAGGAAGTTTCGACTGCGACCGCGAACGCAACCGGCACCGGCGCGAACGTGGCCGTCACCCTCGGCATCGTCGCCGCCCGCCAGCTGCTGATCGCGCTGACCGGCGTGGTCGGCAACGGCCCGATCAAGAAGAAGATCCCGAAGAAGGGGAAGGGCAAGAAGGGCCAGGACAAGAAGATGTTCGGCGGCCCCGGCGGCCCGACCGGCAAGAAGGGCGGCGGCGGAAAGACGTCGACCGGCGGGAAGCCATCGACTGGCGGCAAGCCTTCGACGGGCGGCTCGAAGGGCGGTGGCAAATCCGGCGGCTCGTCCGGCTCGACGAAAGGCGGCGGCAAGCCGTCGACCGGTGGCTCGAAAGGCGGCGGGAAGCCGTCTACGGGCGGTTCGAAGGCCGGCGGCAACTCCGGCGGCTCGACCGGCTCGACGAAGGGCGGCGGCAAGCCCGGCGCCGGCTCGAAGAAGCCCGCGAAGTAAATGGACGATTCCGAGGAGGCGCGTCCGAAGCGGCGCGCCTCCGTGTCGCTTCCCGCGCGCCTGCGCTCCCGCCTCGAGCAGACGCTGATCGAGTACGGCGGCCCGGACGCCGTGCTGTTCGTCTCCCCTTTCGCGGCGCTCGTCCGTTCGCGTTCTTATGCGCGCGAAGTCGCGCGGCAGCTCGAGGCGCACGCTCGCGATGCCGCCCTGCGCTGGCCCTTCCGCCGCGTCGCGGCGCTGATGCTGGAGACGATGCTGCTCCGCATCGACGACGCGAAGGAGCGCCGCTATTGGACCGCGCGGCTGCGCATGACCGACGCAGCGGAGCTCGGGCGCGAGGGCTACAACGATCGCGAACCGCTCGAAGAACAACTTTGGCGCCGCATCAGCCGCTTCGCCCGCATCCATCGATTGCCAGTCGCCGAACGCACCAGCGATCGCGCCCTTCGCGACTATCTGCGCGGTGCCGATCGCGAATGCCGCCTGACGCTGGCCCGCCATCTCTTCGCCATCGATGAGGTGATCGAACGGATGGAGCGCTTCGTGCGCCGCTCCGAGGGCCGCCCCGATCCCGGCCGCCACGGCCAGTTCGCTTCGGAGTCGAAACGCGCAATCGAATCCCTCCCCCGCCTCGAGCGTTCCATCGCCGAGCACCTCGGTCGAGATTCAATCATTCGCTGGGCCGCTTATGCGACGCCTTCCCAACTCAACTCGCTCGTAGAGTTCCCGATCGGCACCGTGGTGATGACGGTGAAGCCGCCCGGCAGCAGCCACGAATTCGAGATCAAACGCTCCGGCCGCCCGAACGCGCTGCCGCTCGACGTCGTTTGGGCACGGAACAACTACATCGTGCCCAGCTCGCATCACCTCGACGGCGGCGCAATGCTCCAGCTGCTGACGTTCGAGGCCGAGAACTCCGCGTTCCTGTCGCGCGTGTTCCGCGAAGTGCACGGCTTCGACGCATCGATCTCCCGGACACTGTACCTATCGACCGTCTATTCGATCCCAACGCCCGACGGCGGCACCGCCGACGTGCTCGATTACTTCACGTCGCGCCGCATCTTCGGCCAGTGGTACGACGAGATGCGCCTGAACATGAAACGCACCGTGAAGACGCTGGCCGACTATCAAAAGGAGCCCTCCGTCCCCCATCCCAACGATCTTGCTCTAACGGTGGACTTCCTCAGCCGCGTGAAACCCGCGCAGGCGATTCAGATCGGAACGACGTCTTACCGCCTCGACCGCATCGAGAAATACCTGCTGCGCAAAGGCCCCGATCGCTATTTCCGCGAAGGCCTGAACACCGAACACGACCCCGACGCCGACCGCCGCTTCGCCGACGAGCTCCTCGACGAAATCCTCGGCATCTACGAACCGCCCCGCGTCCCCTGGCGATCGCACACACAATACATAGCCGCCGCTTTCCTCGTCCCCGCGAACCGTCTGCGCGCGAACCGCAATTACATCTCCGTGATGACCCAACTCGGCCAATTCTGGGGAACGCTCCTGGCGATGCGCGGCCACACGCTCGGCGAGTCTTTCGTCGCCCGCAATTCCGGACTACGGAGCGTTTGGCACGACGGCCAATGGCAAATCCGAATCGTGTTCATGGACCACGATTCGCTGTCTTTCGCGTCCGTCGGCTGCCAAACGTACCGCCCAAAGAACTCGGTGAACAACGCCGCCAAGGACGCCAAGTACATCCTCGGCGGCGCCTTCAACGGCAAGAACAAGGTACGCGGCGCGCACTCCTACCTACAGTCGATCTACCGCACCGGCCCCGGCACCACCCGCCGCGGCGTCTCTGCCTTCCGCACCGCCCTCAAAGCTGCCTATCTAGCTACACACCAGGCGATGCGCACGAACCCCACCCTCGCCCGCCTGTTCCGCCCCGCGTTCCTCGAAAAGCTCACGCACTGGGACGACCTCGTGGCTTCCTACCTCACGCTCCCCGCCCACCGCCCCACCCGCGATCAGTGGAAGACTTCGCGGCGTGCTTCGCTCGTCGCGTCGGGGTATACGACGGAGGTGGCGGAGGAACATGTGGCGACCGTGACGCGGCAAGCGAAGTTCTTGCGACGGATGGGGTATTTGTATCGATGAGCGCTCAGCCTCGCGCCGCAGGCGCGTCGGCTGCAGCGGGAGGGCGCATAACGAAGGCATTGGAGCCGGGAACCACACACCGCTTAGCCGAGCGAGAAGACACAGGCCGATCCCCCAACTCCGAGCCGACGCTCATGCAATCTGTGCCTCACGGCCCTTCGACCCAGCGATGAGTGCGGGCGCACCGCACAGCCAATCCGCCACGAATAGCTGGTTTAGCCGGTCCGCCAGTCATCTCGGGCGGAGATTCAAGTCGCATAATGTGGTTCACATCAGCGACGTGCGACTGCTATTCACTGAAGAGCCATCGCTTACCGCCGCAAGCCCTCTAACATGTATATCGGGATACACGGCGCTGAGTGCAGTCTAATTATAGTTCGGCCTACGAAGAGTCACCGATGTGATGCATCGTCTGAAACATCGTCGCGAGCTCGCAACACTATACAGAGCGCGAAGTCGCTAGTCGCTAACGCGTTCCTTCGAATGGTCTATCGAGGCGAACGCCGCCAACCGCTGTGAAACCTCGAGCGGCTATAGCCGATTTTGCGATCGACGGCGAGAGGTGTTCTTCGTCCAGGTACGGTGGTCAGCGGTGATCTGACGCTGCAAGGAGTTCGTCCGAGACACCCAATTCGGGACAAATCAAAATCCGCCCGCGGGTTCCCTGGAGGCGAGAGGCATCAGGCTCTCCGGGAAAGTACGTGATCGAGATCGAAGCATCGAGTAGGAGGCTTCCCCCAAACGAAGGCATTTGGTGTGTTCTTTCGAACCTACGCAGCATCCGGTAGAATGTGCGCGGCTTCGCCATGTCAAAAGTCGAACAACTAGAGCACGAGATCGAGAAGCTTTCCCCGGCCGAGTTTGCCGAGCTCAGAGCATGGCTAATCGAGAGGGACTGGGATGAATGGGATCGGCAAATCGAACGTGATTTCGCCTCCGGCAAACTCGAACATTTGTTCTCGGAGGCCCGAGAAGCTCACCGGCAAGGCAAGAGCAGTAAATCTTGAATCACTACGCCAGCCCGCACTTCTGGTACTTGTTCCGGCGATTGCCTTCAGACATTCAAGATCTTGCCACAGCCAACTATCAGCTCCTCGTTGGCAATCCTCGTCATCCGTCGCTTCATTCAAACGTGTCGGAGCCTACTGGTCGGTACGCATCGGCCTTCGCTACCGCGCTTTGGGAACCGACATTGATGACGGAGTGTTGTGGGGCTGGATCGGTGGCCTCGCAGAGTACGATCACATCACTCGTTGAGCCTCGCGGCCGAACTAGCCAATGCAGCTGACGCGCGGCCGTTCGTTGGCCCGGCGGCCGAGCCGCCTCCTCTCACCCAAGGAAGGCCGGCGTCCCGCTCTGCCGCTGGTACGTGAAGCCTGCGCGCAGCTGATTGGCAAGGACGTTAGCCCGACGATGGGCGGCGACGGTCCGCTTGCGAGGCTGTTCCACTCAGCGAACGTTTTCCGCTATCATGCCGTCAAACGGAGAAGGAGGATGCGCGCTCGCCGCGTAGCTTAATCTTGGCCGACGGGAAGACGCCTGCAACTGCTCCGGACCACCCCGATACCGTAGGGCCGTTCGATCAGATCCTGTACTGGATCAACACGTCAGTTGACGACTTCGATGTGCCCGCCTTCCAACTCGCGCTTCCGTCTGGGGTGAAGCAACGTGACAGTGCCGTAGTTTCACTCGCATCACGTGACGGAGTTGCGGGTAAGTATCACGCCTTCTTTGCGTGGGCCGTGAGCTCAGAGGATGTGGCCCTCACGATCGATTATCACGATGGTCCGATGGACCATGCCGCCGACGAGAAGGAGCCATATGCCGAAGAACTAATGCGATGGCTGGCGCGGTTCTTTAATACTGACAGCGTAACTGCCCACGCTCATGTACGCCTTCGCTATTCTACTGCCACACACGCGACAAAAATGCCTTTAGCGCTGGCTGCAGAAGCTCCGGCCGATGCGGAGCTTTATGGCGTCGCTTTGCGACTTAGGACGAAGCCACACGGAGCTACGTCTGTGCGGCTTACTCGGGGACAGTCGCATTGGTATGCAGAAGTGATCGGCGAGCGTCCAGTGGTCTTCGCTAACTCGACGCCGATGGATGATGTTTCAGTCTTCCGTGAAGTTCTGTCGCTCTTTGTCGAGGAGATTTCGGGATGAGATCAACTGAGCTACCACGAGAGCGCTACAACTTTCTCGAAATGTGCTTTCCAGAAGAAGCCGCAGGCTTGCGACAACTCGCTCGATATTGGCCATTAGACCTGGACCTGCATGAGCAGAAACTGGAGCAACTCCGACAGAATCCCCGAGCTCGATGGCAGCGATATATCCGCTCTCTGCCGATGAGGCATCTCGCCACATCTGCGGCCGCAAGCACGTCGGAACGCCTTTGGATACAAATCGCAGAAGAGGTCGACCAGGTTTCTCCACCTAATGCCAGTCCTACCGACGAAAATGGCGTTCTCATGTCGTGGACGCGCAGTGGTCATCACCTCGAGGTCGAGGTGATGAACGATGGCACATACGAGTGGTTTTACCGCCACCGCGCGTCGCATACTGACGATGGCGGCTCCGAAAGCGACGACATCGTGCCCGATACTCTTTTTGAGCGACTTCGACAGGTGATGAGCTGAATGTGCGCGATGCGCCCGGAACTTCTCACAGGCGTCGTGTTTAGACTTGGTCGACGCTCGGAGCAGGAGCTGTTCTACGCAAATGGTCGTGTTCCGATTCCAGACGATTTTAATCTCAGTACCAACGAGAAGACAGAAGCG
The DNA here is from genome assembly GCA_019242175.1 of Acidobacteriota bacterium. Classification (GTDB taxonomy): domain Bacteria; phylum Acidobacteriota; class Thermoanaerobaculia; order Gp7-AA8; family Gp7-AA8; genus JAFAVZ01. The sequence goes on along the minus strand of JAFAVZ010000296.1, from coordinate 16,814 downwards.
GCACATCGCAATTTAGCGCAGCTCAGCGTCTGGGACGAAAAACTGGCCACCCCTGAACAGGCGCGCGAGTTCCTGTCTCCCAACTACCGGCTACCTCTCTGGCTGTCGGTCGCGGATATTCGTGAGATCGTGGAGGCAGAGGAAACACAACAGAGGCTTCGAGTCTTTCGCGATCCCGAGGAGCGGCAACTTCCTGGGGCTGACGGTCACTGCGTCATCGAGAACGTATGGCCCACCAAGAGTGATTTTCGTCGGATCCGTGCAGACTTGGTGGGAATGGCGAAGTCGCGCCGTGAGGAAATCAGCGAGTAGAACTGGCGGGCTAACTTCACGATGAAGCTGGTGCGGCCCGGCTTCGGTCCGCCGGCCGAGCCGGCTGCTGTATCGCGAGCGCGACGACGTCACGGCGATTGCAGGTCGCGGATTGCCTCTTCGGGCGTGCTCGCGGCAACCGCCGGGCCGCTCGGCTTCGGCACGCGGAGACCGGCCGCACATCAGAATGATCATCGTCGCCGCCTTGCTCTCGGCCAACAGCACCGCTGCAAGCATCAGCGACCGAAGGAGAAACTGTAGCAGCGGGCTTCTCCTCGGACCCGCGCAGGTGCGCGATGGTCGATTTGTCAGCGTGATCGTCGATCCCGATCCAGTGCACAATCTCCATGACCCGTTCCTCCTGTTTGTGGCTCTGCGCCGTTCGCGGCGTAACCCACGAAACGTACACGAGCGAGCGGGTCACTCATCTTGTCTTATCGTGAGACCCGTTGGGCACACCTGCCTTAGTCTCGTGCGATCGGCGTGTTCGTGAGGGATTGAGCCCCGACCAGCGGGTTTGCTAAGACAAATTCTTTCAGAGATGCTGGCTTGGCGCGAGGCTCGAGCCGCCACGCTACGCCGTTATGCGCCAACATCCAGGAATCGCATTCGAAGTGAAACTGTCGAGTCAACCGTTCAACTCTTGTCAAGGCAGGGTCATGCACAAACGCTTTGAAAATAACCGCATAGCCGGATTGATGATTGATGGTGAGTGAAAAATCACGAGTCGACGTACTCATTTCCCAATATTGAAACCGAGACCGCTTGACGAGATAGCTCGCCTCCACCTCTATTATTAAGCCGTCAATCCCAGCATGATCTGCCAAGCTACAGTTCACAACAACACGCGGTGGCAAAGCGCTGTCGTCCGTCGCTCGCTTCATATCAAGAACCTCGCTTTCACCGGCGCGTTTGTGGCCGTCAGGAAAGCGAACTGCGACGCGTACCTCCAGCACGCGCTCTATTTCGTCTGCGTCGTTCTCCCAATTGACGCTATTCTGGATCGCTCCACGATTAGACCGCACAACGTAGCTGAGGAAGTCGTGCACGAAGAAGGAGTCTTCCTCGTATTCTTCGTAACTAATCACGCTGCGCACGTTCTCGCGGAACGGATTTCCTAAATCATGGTGTAGGTGACGATCGAAGTAGTCGGCGAATGTTCCCGCTCGATCAATATCAGGATTGTCGAACATTGCCCTCACGATCTTGCGGCGAAGCTGCTGAAGTTGATCGTAACTGAGCGATTTCAGGAAATTCTGCTTGAAAACAATATTCTGTAGGCGATGCTCAAAATAGCGGCTCCAATCCGGAATTCCGATGATCATATTGAACGAACCGAATAAAATTGCCGCCACACCGAGGTGAACGAGCAACTCGCTCACGGGCTTCTTCCACTCCGCGGCGAGTGAACTGTGCTCGGCTCCGTAAACCGCCCAAGTCAGCAGGGCCAGTCATACGACAATCGCGAGGAGGCCGACGAGCCATACTTCTCGCAAGATCGACCCGCGATCATCATCTCTGTCGTCGGCATTTTGTGACACGATCATCGAAATCTCCCTTCGCAAGATAGAGGGACGCGGCTAATAATTCTCCCGCTGCGGACACCGACGAAATCGGGTGCCTTAATGTTGTCTCTCAGGACGTTGTCACTATCAAGTGACTAGTAGGTCGTAGCCGAGCGAGCTCGCGTGCTCGGAGCGCTGTACCTTGCATGTACGCGACATAGACGTCGGCTGTACTCGCCTTGAGCGCATGGGCTTTGCCGGTCGGCCTAAGTCTTTGAATCCATTGCGGTCGCAACGAGGCGCGCATCTCGCTCATAACTCCGCCTCATGCGCAACCAACTCTTCAGCCTCGCCGGTGCCATCCTCGTGGTGCTGGCCGCCATCCAGTCGATCGGCTCCTTCGGCAGCACATCGCCCACGATCTTCACGCCCCCGCCCATGCCGTTCGTCTTCGTTGAGTTCGCAGGTTTCCCGGTTCTGCTGATCCCTCCGCTCGCAGGGCTGGTCTTCCTTTTGTGGGATCCGCGAGCGCTCCTCCGTGGCTTCGAACCACGGCGTTTTCCGCGTCGCACCTGGCTGCTCCTCGCAACCCTGCTCATCACCTCGGCGGTTTGGTATGTGTGGATTGGGCGGGCCGCGGTGCAATACGGGATCGCGCCGGTTTTCTACGCGTGGGTCGCCATCAACGCCGTGCTGGCGCTGCTGTCGATCACCCTCGCATCCATCGCGCAGCGAACGAATCGACCCCTCCATCGTTGGATGACGCACGTGTTGCTGTTCGTCTGGGGACTCCTGTACGCGTTCCCCTGGCTCGGCGATACGCTGTAGAGGATGGCTCGGCCTCGGATGCGACTGCTTCCCATCCTCCTCCTCGCAGCAGCGACGATGAGCGCTGCGCCGCCGGCCTGGCAACCTCCACCCAGTCACGAGCAGATCCGCATCTGGCCGGGAACGCCGCCCAACGCGCAGCCGGTGAAAGGACCCGAGGCTACGGGTACGGTGGTCGACGCGAAAGGCCAGCCGAAGCCGGTGGGTGGGAAGCCGTGGGTTTATGTCGACCACGTCACGGATCCCACGATGACGGTCTTCTCGCCACAGGGGAAGAACACTGGGGCGGCGGTCGTCGTGTTTCCGGGTGGGGGCTACGAAGTCCTGGCGATCGACCTCGAGGGGACGGAAGCGTGCGATTGGCTCAACGCCAAAGGCATCACGTGCGTGGTGCTGAAGTATCGCGTCCCGTGCAACAAGGTCGGGCCGTATCGTGACTGTCCCACGGCGTTGCAGGACGCGCAGAGAGCCATCGGGTTGCTTCGGTCGCAGGCGGCAAAGTGGAAGATCGATCCGCACAAGATCGGCGTCCTTGGGTTTTCGACGGGTGGGCACATGGTCGCGGCGATCAGCACGCATTTCGACAAACGGCTGTATCCGGCGGTCGACGATGCGGACGAGGTGAGTAGCCGGCCGACTTTGCCATCGCGTTGTATCCGGGGCATTTGGCGGTGAGGGAGACAGGCTTCGTGCTGAATCCGGACATTCGAGTGACCGGCCAAACGCCGCCGACCCTGCTCGTGCAGGCGCAGGACGATCCCGTCGATCCCATCGAGAACTCGCTCGTCTACTACGCGGCGTTGCAGAAGGCTCACGTGCCCGCCGAAATCCACGTATCTGCGAAGGGCGGGCACGCGTTCGGGCTGCGTCCAACGAACGCGCCGATCACGTATTGGCCGAAGCTCACCGAGACGTGGTTACGGACGATCGGGATGCTACAGAACTAACGGAAGGGATCGAAGGAGACTACGTAGCCGGCGACTTCGGCGGCCTGATGGTCATGGCGCGCGCGGCCGGCGAGGAGATCGCACAGGTCCCTCACCCGTGAACAGGCATGATGGGAAACACGAAATGAGCTACCGGGAGTTTTGCAAAGCGGTGAAGAAGAAGGAGGCGGCTGCCGTGGTGCGGATCCTCCGCGAGCATCCGGAGTTGCATCCGATCGAAGAGAGAGACGGCAGCCTGCTCGGAATCCTCTACCGCGACGCGCCGGAGCTGCTCGAGACCGCGTTCCGCGCGGGGCTCCATCCCGACTCCGCCAACGTCCTCACGATTCCCTTTGTTTGCCACCTCGCCGCCGAGGGGGATGTGGAGGTTGCGCGGCTCGCGTTGCGCTACGGCGCAGACGTCGAGCGTCGCAACGACGAAGGCGAAAGCGCCCTCGGCTACGCCGTGAGCTGGGGCAACAAGGCCATCGTCGAGCTGCTGATCGAGGCGGGCGCGGATGTCAACGGCCTCGAGGTTGCCCCCGATGGAATCGCGACGCCGCCGCTCAACGCATGCAGCGATCCGGAGATCGAGGCCCTGATGCTCGCACACGGCGCGCGGCGTTCAAACGAGTGATCGCTTCAACTGCTCCCACAAACACCTCCCGTCGTACGTCGCGTCCTTGTCCGCGTCGTTGCGGCGCCACATCTCGTTCCAGAGATGCACGGCGTGGGATGACGAAGGAAGCGTAGGCACGTCGACGGGGTCGAGCAAGCGGCGCCATTCGGGATAGGGAATCGGGCAGAACGCAGATGGTGGCTGCACCGAAGATTCGAGCGACAAGCGCGCGACGACTTCTACCATCAGCTTCGGGCCGGTCTCGCCCCAGCGCAGCGTCGATGGATCTTTGGAGTCGCAAAACGACCAGGCGTACGCCATCGCGGGGCTGCCGGCAGGGGCCTTGATCGCGCCGCTGTTCACGTGGGGTACGCCCTTCGACAGCTCGCTGCCGAATACGTGCTCGTCGTCGAACGTGAACGGGCGGAGGCAGATCATGTCCGTGTCGACCCACCACCCGCCGCGTTCGAGCAGCAGTTTGTAGCGGAAGAAGTTCGAGAAGCCGGAAACGGAGTTGTGCTCGCGATAGACGAAGATCCGTTCGGCGGGGAGGATCTCGCGGCCGTCGCGGACGATGACGCCGCGCGGCACGTTCGCCACCTCGCCGTACGTGTAGAGGTGGACCTCGTGGCCGTGATGGAGGAACGACGACAGCGAGAGGTGCTCCATCGTCGAGAGGCGCGGGCCGATCCAGAGCGACTGGATGACGTCAGGCGGCAAGCAGTTCCTCCCAGCACGCCAGCGCTCCTTCGAACGGGAAGCGAGTGACGACTTCCGGCGCGCGCGTGGCGTACGCGGCGCGGCGCGCGTCGTCGGTCATGAGCAATGCGAGCGCGTGCATCAGCGCGGTCGTCGTGTCAGGACGCACGAGCAAGCCGTCGACGCCGTCGCGCACGAGCGAACGGATCGGCGCGCCGCAGTCCATCGCGACGACCGGCACGCCGCACGCGAGCGCTTCCCACACCGCGTTGCCGAAGCCCTCCACGATCGAGGTCGATACGAAGAGCGATGCCTCGCGCAGAACGTCGTAAGGAAAGGGCGTGAATGGATGCAGCGTCACGCGATCGGGCGCCCACTCGGCAATCAGGCGTTCCGTGTGTTCCTGCAGCGGACCGCCGCCGTGGAGGTCGAGCGTCCACGGCAAGCCGGTTCGCGCGAAGGCACGCACGGCCATTCCCGGGCGCTTCTCCAGCGAGAGACGAGTGAGCATGACGACGCGCGGTGCAGTGGTAGACGACGAAGCAGACGGCGGTAAGAGTGGATTGAAGATCGTGACGGCGCGGGCGCCGCGTCGCGCGAGGAACGACGTGCAGACGTCATGCGTCGCTACGACGGCGAACGCGCGGCGATAAAGCGTGTCGCGTTCCGCGGTCCAGACGCCGATCGGCACGCGCGTCACGTCCGTGTGCTCGCACGCGATCACCGGAATACGCGTCTCGTTCATCGCCGCGATCGCGCGCAGGTTCGTCATCGTGAGATGCGAGATCACGACGTCCGGCGCCGTGGCGAGGATCGCATCGCGCAGCACGGCGATCGCGCCGGCTTGCATCAGCAGCTGCGGGCAATGGCGCAAGCCGCGCAGCACCGGCGCGAGCGAGCGCAGCGAAGGCGAGCCGGCGATCGAAGCGACGGTCACGTGCGGATCGAGCGCATAGACGGACGCGGAGGAAAAGGTCAACAACGTGACCGATCGGCCGCGCGCGACCCACGCGTTCGCGAGATTCGCGCAGACGCGTTCCGCCCCTCCCCCACCCAGGTTCCCGATCACCATCGTGATGCGTTCACGCATGCTGGCGGATCCTTCGCCCACTTCTCATGACGTTGTCAGAGTCATCACTTTCGCCAAAACCCGCGGCTCCTCGAGCTTCGTTGGAGCAAGACGTACGGCCGGCTCTCCAGCCGGTCCGATGAATCATGGTCGCGGCGGGCGACGCCCGCCGCATCGTATTTGACTGCGGCCGGCTGGAGAGCCGGCCCTACGTTTAGAGGCATCGTTCTCCAACGAGATGGCCCCGGCGCCGAGCCTCGCACAGGCTTGGCCAACCAACGCCGCCGGCCGTGCCGGCCCGGCTCACGCATGCGGATATGCGGCGACCACCTCGAGCATCACCAGCGCGCCGGCGGGCAGCGCCGCCGCCTGGAACGCTGTTCGCGCGGGCAGCGCCGTCACGCCCATCCCCGGCAGCCACGCCGCGTACAAAACGTCGACGGCCTTGAAGTCCTTGATGTCCGCGAGGAGCAGCGTCACCTTCACGACGTCTGCCGGCGTGCAGCCGGCCGCGTTGAGGATCGCCTCCACGTTCGCGAGCATCTGCCGCGTCTGCGCATCGAGGCCGTCGACGAGCTTGCCGGTCGCGGGATCGCGGCCGGTCTGGCCGGTGACGAACACGAGGTCGCCGGTGCGCACGGCCTGGGAATGCGTCCCGATCGACGGCGGCGCCGCGTTCGTCGCGATGCGGATCTTGTTCGGCATCACACCCGCTCCGCGCGCAACGGAATCTCGTACCACACCTTCGCCGGCCCGCCGCCCAGCGGCGCGAGATCGAGGAGCTGGGTCTGGCCGGGGAAGATGATCTGCAGCAGCACGCAATTCTTCGGATCGTCGAAGTCGAGATCGAAGTAGTGGAACTCCGTGATGTTCGAGGAGTAGATCCAGAGGTTGTTCTGGCCGCGGATGTAGGAGCGGAAGCTGTCGCTCTCCATCGGCTCCCCCCGAATCTCCAGCGGCACCTCGGACAAAATGCGCTTCGTCTCGTCGAAATGCTCGAACGCGTATTGCCAGCTCTGTTCGTACGGACGCTTCGTTGAGCCGCGCGCCCGAGGCAGGTCGCCGCGTTGTTTGAGGATGATGTTCTCGCGTACGAATTGCTCCTCGTCCGACTCCGCCTCGTAGTCGCCGGTGGTGAGGCGATCGAGGAAGTGGGCGACGTTGCGGCTCGCGATCCAGACGCGGCGGATGATCTCGAAATACGTGACCGCCGCCGGGTTGATGTCGTAGATCGTGAGGCGCTTCGGGCGCCAGAGCGGGATGAGGTTCAGGCCGTACAGGCCGCCGACGACGCTGACCATGTGGATGTCGTCGCGGCGCCACGGCTCGACGCCTTCGTAGTGGGCCTTGATCTCCGCGAACTCGGCGAACGAGCCGTCCTGGCTGCCGTCGTCGGTGCCGTAGAACACGTTCTCCGGATGGCTGTGGTACATCTCGCGGTTGAAGGCTCTCGGAGCGATGGTGGTCACGATTCCCCTCTCTCCGCCGGGATCGCGTCCCAGGCGGGCTTGAAGTCGAGGCGTTGCACGGCGGCGCCGCTGGTGTCGATGCGCACCGTCGCGGCGATGAAGCGAAGCGCGTCTTCGACCGCTTCGGTTTCCGGATGACGAACGGTGATGAAGCCGTCGCCGGTGTACGTCGCGGATGCGGGAGCGCCGATGCGCGGCAAACGCGCCTCGGCGATCATGCGCCCGATCTCATTGCGCACGGCGTCGATGCCGTGCAGGCGTTCGATCGTGCCGCGGCCGTCACCGCGGAGGAAGATCGTGCCGACGGCCCAGCGGCGTTCCCACGGTCCGTCGAACGCGCCGTCGATCACGGCGCGAGCCCAGGCGCGATAAGGATCGATGCCGTACGCGTAGGTGAGCATCGGCGCGATGCGCGCCCCGGCCGGACGCAGCGTCGCGTCGTGAAAGCCGAGGAGCCGGCCGTCGCGGAGGAAGCCTTCCATGTGGGTCATCGCGTTGCCGACTCTCAGCGCACGCACGGCGTTCTTGCCGTGCTCGATCAGCTCGGCGAACGGCGCGAGATCGCGGGGCATCACGCACGACCAGAAGATCGACGGGTTCTCGATCGCGGTCAGGATCGACGGTCGATAGCAGCAGACGGAGGCGAAACGCGGCTCGTCGTCGATCGTGATCGTGTCGACGCAGACCTCGTCGCCTTCCAGCCATTCCTCCGCGAATGCGGCCGACTCGCCCTCGCATAAACGCCATGTTGACAGGCCGCCCGTGCCGCGTTCCGCTTTGCGCACCGCGGGGCCGAGCGTCGTTTCCTTCGGCACCGGGATGCCGGCGTTGGCGAGCGTGCGTTTCAGGAGGCGTTTGTCGAGTGCGCGGCGCACGGTTTCGGGCGACATCGCCGGGATGCCGAGCGCTTCGTTCGCGAGCGCGACGTCTTCGAGCAGCAGCTCGGTCGCGGTGACGATGAGGTCCACCTTGTGATCCTGAGCGGAACGAAGGATCTGGCTCTTGCGAGGAGATCCTTCGCCCTCTGCGGGGCTCAGGATGACACGGGATTCGGTCGCGGAGGCTTGGCCAACCAGCGCGCGGACCTGGGGCCGGTCTGCGGGGCTCAGGATGACACGCGTATCGGTCGCCGAGGCTTGGCCAACCGGCGCGCCGGCCCGTGGCCGGTCTGCGGGGCTCGGGATGACACGCGCATCGGTCGCCGAGGCTTGGCCAACCGGCGCGCCGGCCCGTGGCCGGTCTGCGGGGCTCGGGATGACAAGCAGCTCCACATCCTCCAACGCCGCGATCGCGTCGGCGGCGCGTTGCGCTTCGCCTACGAGCTCGTGGCAAACGAAAGCGATGCGTCTCATGACGCGGCCTTCGCGTCGCCCATGGAGCGCGGGCGTCTCGCCCGCTGGCCGTCGGGCGTCTCGCCCGGCGGCTTTCGTGATGCACACGCTGGTCGTCGGTGGGTCGGAAGTGTTTCGCGCGATTCCCGAAGGCGGGCCAGCCAGCTCGCGGACGGCGGCACGAGACGTGCCGCCGCTGGCGGGCGAGACGCCCGCTCTCCCACTGCGTGCGGCGAGCTGCGTCTGGCGCGCGGCCTTGTCGTACACGACGTACTGGATGAGATCGCGCGGCGCGTCGTCGCGCAGCGGCTCCACGCCGTGGAACGAGCGGTCGGAGCGGCGGAAAGCGAGCAGCGCATTCGGCTCGTAGCGCGCCGTCTTCACGCGCTCGAAATCCTCGAACGGGTAGTGCTTCGAGTCGCGACAGCCGAAGCCGGCCTGCTTCGGCTTGTAGATCGACGTTCCGAGATGCTTCGCGGTCGCGTCGGGCGCGAGATACAGCAGCAGCACGACGAGCTTCGTGTTCGCGTCGGAGTGCGGGCCGAGGAAGTAGCCGGCGCGATGGCGGATCAGTTGGGACTCGACGGAGATCTCGCCATCGAACGCGATCCCAAACGAGGCGAGCGCTGCGCGGGCGAGCTCTTCGCCGAGGAACCAGGAGTGGAAGTCGTTCCAGAAGTCTCGGGAGGGAGCGGGCAACAACGCATTCCAGCCGGAGGTGAAATCGCGTTGGTCGCGATGGCGGAAGTGATCGAGCTTGAGGTCCGTCACCTCGTACAAGTTTTGATAGACGTCGCTCGTCGGCAGATGCAGCAGCAGCGACTCGTAATAGTCGGCGGGAAAGACGTCGCGGAGCGTGTAGTGCGGGAACGGATCGTCGATCACCGCCGCCGTGCGCAAACGCGCCGTCATGTGCGCGAGCGGCGTCACGCTGAAGCCTCCATCCGCCGGATCCGCGGCAGCACCTCGGCGCCGAAGATCTGCATCTCCTCGAGCTTCGGCCAGCCGGCGATGATGAACTGCGTCACGCCGATCTCGCCGTAGCGCACGAACTCGCGCGCGAGCTCGTCGGGCGAGCCGACGAGCGTGATCGACGACGAGCCGTAGAACGGCACGAGGCCGGCCCAGAGATGCTCGTTCATCCAGCCGACGTCGTCCGCCGCGGCGAGCGCCTGCTTCAGCGTCTGCGAGTCGCTGCGTTGCAGGATGCCGCGCTCCTGTTTCTCGATCTCCGTGTCGGGCAGCATCGCCAGTCCCGCGGCGACCGCCTCCTCGCGTGTGGGGCGGCAGATCACGCAGCAACGCAACGCGACTTCGCGTCCGCGCTCGCGCATCGGCGCCACGACCGGCGCGAGCTTCTCCGGCGTGTCGATGAGGCGCAGCCAGGCGGAGCCCTGCGCCATCGCCAACTTCTTCGCCTGTTCCGAATGCCCGCTCACATAAACCTCGGGCATCAGGCGATCGGGCGACTGGAACGGCGTGAACAGATGGCCGCCTTCGATGCGGTAATGCTCGCCGCTGAAGTTGACGTCCGAGCCGTTCCGCCAGAAAGCGCGGCAAATCGCGAGGAACTCCTCGGCCCGCGCGTAGCGGTCATCGTGCTCGAGGAAATCGCCGTAGCCGCGTTGCTCCGCGGTCGAGCTGCCGGCGACGACGTTCAGCGCGAAGCGGCCGCCGATCAAGCCGGACATCGTGTTGAGCTGCTGCACGAACGTCGTCGGCTGCATCAGGCCGGAGCGATACGCGACGATGTACTTCAGCTTCTCGGTCGCGGTGCCCATCGCGGTCGCGACGACGATCGTGTCGGGCTCGTAGCGGCTGAAAGAAAGCAGCACCGACTCGATCCCCGACTCCTCGGCCGCGCGGGCGAAACGCGTCCAGCCCTCCATGTCCGGCAGCGACGCGAGCGACGTGCTTTTCGTCGTCAACACGCGCGACGTCTCCTGGGCGGTTTTCATCGCTCCTTCGCCGCCCTTCGGCATCATCCAGTGGAACCTCAGACGCATACCGCGCGCTCCGCCTCGCGCACCAACGGCAACACGTCGCGGCCGAAGCGCCGCACTTCGTCGAGCTCCGGCCAACCGGAGAGGATGAATTGCGTGACGCCGATCTGCTTGTACTCGAGCAATGCGTCGGCGATCTCCGCGGGCGTGCCGAGGAGCGTCGTCCAGACCGGGCCGTAATGCGGGACGAGGCCGGCGAAGAGCGAGCGATTCAGCCACGTCGCCGCCTTCGCCCCTTCGCGATACATCTGCGAGTCGTCTTTGTGGCCGACCGTCGACTCGTCGTCGAGCGGCAGGAGCGACTGCGCGACGGCGACCGCTTCTTCGCGCGTGTCGCGGCAGAGGATGCAGAGCCGCAGGCAGACTTCGAGGTCGTGCTCGAGCACGCGGCCGACGGTGCGTTGCAGTTTCTCCGGCGTGTCGATCACGCGCAGATACGTCGAGCCGCGCGCGAATGCGAGGCGCTCCGAGACCTCGGAATGGCCCGAGATGAAGATCTCCGGCGCCGCGCGCTGCGGGTCGACGAACGGCGTGTGCAGCTTGCCTTTCTCGACCTTGTAGTAGCGGCCGTCGAAGTCGACTTCCGCGTCGCCGCGCCAGAATGCGCGGCAGATGGCGAGGAACTCGTCGGCGCGCGCATAGCGATCGTCGTGCTCGAGGAAGTCGCCGTAGCCGCGTTGCTCTTCGCGCGACGAGCCGGCGACCACGTTCACCGAGACGCGGCCGGGGATCAGCGCCGACAACGTGTTGACCTGTTGCACGAACGTCGTCGGCTGCATCAGTCCGGAACGCGTCGCGAGGATGAAGCCGAGCTTCTTCGTCGCCAGGCCGAGCGCCGTCGCGACGGTGATCGGCTCCGGCTCGTAGCGGCTGAACGAGATGAGCACCGAGTCGATGCCTGCTTCTTCGGCGGCGAGTGCGAAGTGCGTCCAGCCGCGCAGATCGGGGCGCGGCGCGGGCGACGTCGCGCGAATGGACTCGATGCGATAGCGCGCGGCTTCGAGCGGCGTCTGCACGCCGTCGATCACGACCTCGCCGCCTTTCGGCAGCATCCAATGGAAGCGCAGGTCGCTCATCGGCGCACCACGCAGCAGTGCTGCCACGCCGGCTTCACCGGATCGTGGATCTCGCAGCCGGGAAAGAGGCTGCGCATGCAGTCGGCGGTGTAGTACGCGCAGTAGGACTCCCACGGCGCGCCGACGCGTTTCTGATGCGAGATCTCCTCGCCCGGCTCGCAGAACAGCTGATCGCCGATCGCCACGCAATACGGCGAAGCCATCGCCCGCTCCACGAGCGCGTCGAGATCCTTCGCGTTCGCCCAGCCGAGGGATTTGCGGACGTCGGAGCCGGCGAGGTCGGGATGGGAGCGCGCTTTGTCGTACGTCGGATCGGTGAATGTGAACGCGAACACGCCCCGCGGCGCGAGCAGCGCGCGTAACGACGTCGCCAGCTCCAACATCTCGGAGCGATCGATGTGTGTGAAGACGGAGAACGCGAGGATGAAGTCGAAGCGCGTGCCGTCGTCGGGCACCGGCTGGTGGCGCACGCCGGCGGGATTGAACTCCGAGCTGTAGCGATCGAAGTGGACGAAGTGCGCGCGCGGAAAATTCGTCTGCCCTTCGCGCACGACGTCGGCGTGCACTTCCATGCACCAGTAGTCCCGTTCGCGCACTTCGTCGCTCGCGCCGATGAGGAAGTTGCCGACGTTGCCGCCGAAGTCGAGGATCTTCTTCCCGCGCCAGCGTGGGTGTCCGAGGACTTCGTCGAAGTACTCGAATTGATTCGTGCGCGTGGAGAAGTGGACGCTCTGCATCAGCGTTCTCCAGCGGCATCGTCCGATGTCGTCCTGCCCGGAGATGCCGGCGAGAACGATGAGCTCTGCAGAGGCTTGGCCGACCGGCGCAGCGGGCCGGGCCCGCCTCGGAGGACACAGCAGTGCTGCATCTCGCCGTTCACCGGCGGACGGATCTCCGCGTCGGGGAACTCCGCCTGCATGCGCTCGACGGTGTAGTAGACGTGATAGCTCATGCACGGCGGCCCGTCGCCGTCGCTGTCGGGGAAGAACTCCGTGCCGTCCACGAGCGCGCACCATTCACTGCCTTCACTCCGCTTCACGATGCCTTCGACATCGATCGACGGATCGGTCATGCGGAAACGGCCGAGGCGCCATTCGAGGGCGCCGACGTTCCAGGAATCGGGCAGCGGATTGCGGTGCGGATCGATGAACGTGAACGCGAGCACGCCGTTCGGCGCGAGGCGCGCTCGCAATTGGGCGACGAGGTCGTGCATCTCCGCGCGCGTTGTGTGGGTGAAGACGGAGTACGCGACGATGACGTCGAACGCGACGCCGAGGTCGTGGATCGGCTCATTGGGATTGCCTTGCGGGTTGAACGAGCAGTTGTAGCGGTCGTAATGCATCCAATGCGCTTCAGGGAATCGCCGCCGCCCCTCCTCCAGCGCCTCGGGCACCACGTCGAGGCAGTAGTAATCGGCGGGATCGAGCACGCATTCAGGATCGAGGAGCAGGCCGCCTTCGTTGCCGCCGAAGTCGAGCACCTTCCTGCCGCGCCAGTCGGGACGATCGAGCTGGCGATCGAAGTACGCGAACTGGCCGGTCTTGATCGAGCGCGGACGCGTCGCCCGCTCTTCCTCCGTTCCGCGCCAGCGATGCACTTCTTCCATCGTTCTCACGCTCCGTTGCGAAACAGGCAGCAGTGCTGCCATTCGGGACTGACCGGCGGGTGGATCTCGGCGTCGGGAAAGAGCGTCGCCATGTACTCCGCGTTGAAGTACGAGCAGTACGACTCGAGCGCGTTGCCGCTGCGGACCTGGTTCGACAGCTCGTCGCCCGGATCGACGTAGAGATCGGTGTCGATGAGGACGCACCATTGGCTGCGCATCGCCCGCGCGACGATCGCGTCCATCTCCGCGCGTGACTTCGCCGAGCGTGATTTCGCGTCGCCGTGACGTTCGAGCATCTTGCGGACGTCGGAGCCCGGCGGCAGCGAGGGATCGGATTGGGAGCGATCCCAACGCGGATCGCAGAATGTGAATGCGAGCGCGCCGCGCGGCGCGAGCATGCGCCGCAGACCGCCGACGAGCTCGATCATCTCGCTGCGATCCGTGTGGGTGAAGACGGAGAACGCGAAGATGAAATCGAAGCGCAGACCGGGATCGGGGATGGGGAGATTGCGCGTGCCGCGCGGGTTGTACTGCGGGCTGTAGCGGTCGAAGTGGAGAAAGTGCGCGCGCGGCCATTCGCGCCGCCCTTGCTCGACGACTTCGCGATTGATGTCGATGCACCAGTAGTCGTCGGCCTGCACGCGATCGCCGGCGCCGACGAGGAACGTCCCGATGTTGCCGCCGAAGTCGAGCACCTTCCTGCCGCGCCAGTCGGGATGGCCAAGGATGGCGTCGAAGTAGGCGAATTGCGTGGTGCGGGTGGAGACCAAATTCCAGGGAAGAATGTAGGGACCGGCTTCGGCCGGTCCGAGAACGTGGGGGCCGGCTTCAGCCGGTCCGAGAACGTGGGAACCGCCTTCAGCCGGTCCAAGAACGTGGGGACCAGCTTCAGTCAGTCCGAGAACGTGGGGGCCGCCTTCAGCCGGTCCAAGAACGTGGGAACCGGCTTCAGCCGGTCCGAGAACGTGGGGACCAGCTTCAGCCGGTCCGAGAACGTGGGAACCGGCTTCAGCCGGTTCCTGGGACGGGCTGAAGCCCGTCCCCACGTTGCCCGTCCCCACGTTGCCCGTCCTCACGTTGGCCGTCCCCACGTTGCCCGTCCCTACGTTGGCCCTCCCCACGTTGCCCGTTCCCACGTTGTTTTCTGGCAGCGCGCTCATGATTCCTCCACCGTCCATGGCACCGGCGCCGGGGTGGCGCCATGGCGTTCGCACCACTCCTGCAGCGCCCACGGGAGCGTGTCGACGTCGCGGTAACCGCCGAGGAGTTGGCGTTCGATCGGCGTGGCTTTCGCCAGCTGTTCCGCCTCGGGCGCGAGGTAGACCTCGGGCGTCATCCAGCGGAACGCGTAGCCGAACATCAACACGCGCGATGTGCGGTCGCTGCGGTTCGGCGTCGCGGTGTGGAAGAGGCGGTTGTCGAAGAGGAACGCGTCGCCGGCGTTGAGCGTGAGATCGCACGTCTCGATGCCGACCGGATCGACGCCGCCTTTCGCCAGCAGCAGCGGACCATCTTTCTTGTGCGTCGCGCGCGCGAGCAGCGTCATCCCCGAGTTCGCGTGTGGGAAATCGGTGAGGCAGTAGCAGACCTTCACGCCGACGCGCGGCAGGTGTTGGTTGCCGAGGTCTTTGGGCATGCGGATGTCGCGATGCCAGCCGCGGCGGAACGGCTCGCCCTCGGGATTCTCCGGACGTTTGTAGATGAGCGCCGTCGAGTGCAGATGGATGTTCGGCGAGAGCAGCTGCACGACGAGCGGCACGGTCGGCGCTTGCGCGACGAGGTCGAACATCGCCTGCTCGCGCAGCAGGCCGGGGCGGAGATCGAGATGGTTGTACTCCGCGCGGTCCTGCACGATCGGCTTGCGCAGGAACGCGTCCGCGAGACGATCGCCGGCTTCGATCAACTGCGCGACGCGGTCGGCGTCGAGCACGTTGCGTACGACGAGGAAGCCGTCGTCGTCGAACGATTGGCGTTGCGCGGCGGTGAGCGGAGTGAAGTCCATCGTCACGCCTTCCGGATCACGCAGCAGTGCTGCATCTCGCGGTTCACCGGACGCCGGAATTCGGCGCGCGGGAACAGCTCCCTCAGGTACGAAGTCGAGTAGAAAACGTGGCAGGTCTTCTGCGCGTCGGCCGGATACGCCTGCGGAACTTCCTCTTCGATGTAGAGATCGCGTCCGTTCACGAGCATGCACCACTCGGCGTCCGCGGCGCGGCGCAGCATGTTCTGCGCTTCGTCGCTCTTCGCTTCGCCATATTCGCGCTCGAGGCGCCACGAGAAGTTGTCGACGCGTTTCTCCGGCCATGGCTCGTAGTGCGGATCGATGTACGTGAACGCGAGCGTGCCGCCGTCGGCGAGCAACGCCTCGAGCTGCGCGACGAGATCGAGCATGTCGGCGCGCGACGTGTTCGTGAAGACGGAGTACGCCACGATGTAGTCGAACTTCTGCGTCATGGCCGGCAGCGGCAAACCCGGCACGCCGTGCGGATTGAAGAAGAAGCAATAGCGGTCGTAGTAGAGCCAGTGCGACTCGGGATAGCGCACGCGGCCGGCGTCGATCGACTCGCGCACGACGTCGACGCACCAGTAGCGCGGATGCTCGATCGTCGCGCTCGGATCGCGCAGGATGTTGCCGACGTTGCCGCCGAAGTCGAGCACGTTCTTGCCTCGCCACGCGGAGTCGCCGACCTGCTGCGCGAAGTAGCTGAACTGGCCGGTCTTGCGGGAGAGGAAGGTCACGATGGCGGTTTCCTCAACGCGCGCCGGCGGCGCTCGCCAGCTCCGGGTCGTCTGCCAGCACGGCATCGATGTCGGCGAAAGGAAAGCATCGCAACCGCGACCGCGGATTGCAGTTGTAAATCGTCGGCACCCAATCCTCTTGGGCGATTCTCTCCAGGCAATCGAACGCGATCGTGTACGCGAGGCCGGCGAGATCGGGCGCGTTCAACGACGAGTCGTAAACGTCGAAATGGCGGCCGTGATCTTCGTAGAAGTCGTATCCGAGGAGATAGATCGGGTTGCCGCCGAGGAGGATGGCGGTGTGGAGGGCGACGCAGCCTCCGCCGCCGCCGAACCAGCCCTCGCTGAACGAACGGCCGATGTGCGGCGCCGGCACGTTGCGCGCGTCGAGGTGATGCTCGATCTCGAAGACGTTGTCGTGATCGGGCGGCGCGGCGCCGCGGCCGGCGACGATCATCCCGTTGTAGCCCACCAGCGCCCGCGCGTGCGTCTTGTGCGCGGTGACGTCGACGAACGTCATCACCGCCGGCTGGTAGTGCTCGATGATGCGGTTGACGCCGACCGTGATGCGGCCGTCGAGCCGATGGAAGTCGAAGCCGCGCAGGCTCGTTCCGGTGGAGAGCACGAAGATC
>JAFAVZ010000059.1 GCA_019242175.1 Acidobacteriota bacterium | reverse complement strand
GCCTTCCGCTGCGGGTTGATCGCGTAGATGAACCGCAGCGGGAACTGGAAGACGGGGAGGAAGATCCGGATCTCCGCGCCCGTCGAGTAGCGCGTCTTGGCCAGATCCCAACGCTCCTGATAACCGTACGCGAATCCGCCGTCGGCGAAGAGAACAAACCGCAACGGATCGTTGATGCGGAAGATCCATTCCGCATTCGCGACGTGGTACTTGTAGCCGCCCGGACGATACTGGCCGCCGTTCAGCGTTTCCACCGGGCCGAGCGTTCCGAGGCGGAAGCCGCGCACCGAATACTCGCCGCCGACCAGGAAGCGATCCGTCTCCGGAACGCACTGGTCGATCCGCTTCTCGAACGCTTCCGTGCGCGTGTAAGCGCAGTCGTGATCGAGAGGGAAGATCTGTCCGACTTCCGCATTCAGGCTGAAGCTCGTCTTGCGCGAGAGGCGGAAGAACTTCGTGCCGGCGAGCGTCGGCTTCAGCATGTGAATCGTGCCGCCGAGCGGTCCGCCCGAGAACAACGCGGAGAGGCTCAAACGGCTGCCGCGCGTCGTGTCGTACGGGTTGTCGCGCGAGTCGAAGTGATACGCGGGGCCGATCGACGAAGTCGTGTATTTGAAATCGGTGATGTCGGACAGCGGCACGTTGCCGTTGTTGTCCGGCAGCGTCTGCGACTCGTAATGGATGCGCGAGCGCTGCAGGCCGTAGACGAGCGAGAGGCTGTCGAAGCGATGGAGGCGATAGCCGTAAGCGATCGTGCCGCCCTTCGCCCGCTCCTCGTAGCCGACCGAAGCCGGATACTGGGTGTCGCGGTCGAACAGCGAGACGCCGAGGCTGTTCGGCGTGTCGAGGAACCAGGGATCGGCGTAGGAGAAACTGAAGAAGTTCGTCCGGTTGCCGCGCTGGAAGCTGACGCCGAAGTTCTCGCCTTCGCCGAGGAAGTTCCGCGTCGAGAACTGCGACTGCACGAAGAACCCGCCACCCTCGGAGTAACCGCCGCCGAACTGGATGTCGTTCTTCCCTTCCTCGTTGCCCTTGACGGTGATGTCGACCGTCTTCTTCTCCTGGTTCACCTTGAAGTCGGGATTCTCGGTGACCTTGAAGTAGCCGAGCTGGCCGAGCTTGTAGAGGCTCTGCTTGAAGGTCTCCATGTCCATGATCTGACCTTCCTCGAGGAAGATCTCGCGGCGGAGAACCTTGTCTTTCGTGGTCGTGTTGCCCTGGAACTCGAGGCGGCCGAGGTGGAACTGCTCGCCTTCGAAGACCTGAAGGTGGACGTCGATGACGCCGTCCGGACGCGTGACGTACTCGGGGTTCACGTACGCGTAGATGTAGCCGCGCATGCGGTAAGCGTCGCCGAACGCGTCGGCGCGCGCCTGGATCGGCTTGCGCCGGATCGTCTCACCCGACTTCAGCGGCCAGTCGCCGATGATCTGGTCGTTCGTGAAGACGGTGTTGCCGGAGACGCTGACGTCTCCGTACTTGTGGACCACGCCTTCCTTCACCGGGATGACGAGCTTCACGCGCGGACGCTTCGTGTTCTTGCCGACGGTGATGACCTGCGGATCGCCGAACGCGATGTCGTAGTAGCCGTTGTCCTGGTAGAAGTTCTTGAGGTGCTCGAGATCTTCGTCGAGCTTGGAGGGGATGTAGAGGTTCTTCTTCCGGATCCAGGTGATGATGTTGTTGGTCTTGACCTCTTTCATCACCCCGCGCAGCTTGCGGTCGGAGAAGCGGGTGTTGCCGGTGAAGTCGATGCCCGAGACCTTGGCCTTGATGCCTTCGTTGATGTTGAAGACGACCTTCTTCTCGTTCGGCTCCTGCATGTCTTCCATGGAGGAGTCGACGCTGACGCCTTCGAAGCCGCTCTCCGTATAAGCGCGGCGAATCGCCTCGGCGGCCCGGCGGACGAGCGTCTGCTCGACGGTGTTCCCGACGTGCAGATCGATCTTTTCCTTCTCCAGCGCCTCGCTGATCTTGTTCGTCTGCAGCTCTTTGTTGCCGCGGTATTCGACGGAGCCGATGCGCGGCCGCTCTTTGACGACGGCGCGGACGACGACGCCACCAGCGGCGCCGCGATCGGTCTCGAGCCGGATGTCGTCGAAGAGGCCGGTCTGCCAGAGGTTGAGGAAGTTGCGCTGCAGCGCCGCCGGATCGTAGCGCTCCCCCGGCTGGACGCCGAGGTAGACGCGGATGGTGTCACTGGCCACGGACGTGTTGCCGACGGCTTCGAAGCGCTCGACCGTGTCGCCGGCTGTCGGCGAGGGAGCGTTGGACGGCGGAGTGGCGGGCGCCGTCGGGGCGTCGGTGATGCGGCCGGTGCCGGGGGTCTGGATGATTTGGCCTGCCTTTGGCTTCTGGGGTTCGGCAGGCGGAGTCTGCGCCTGGACGGCCGTCACGAAGAGCGCCGCCACGAGCGATAAGTAAAGGATTCTCGTCATAGAAATCCGGGTGCTACCGGTATTGTCGTGTGAGACGTGCGAGCCCGTCGGGAGGTCACACCGCGGGATGAACACCGTCGGACGGCGGCGCATTCTAACAGCAGGAACCGCTCAAAGTGCTGCATCAGCCGTACGTTGCGATTCCTTTACCGAACGACCAGTTCTCCTTCGTGACCTCGACCAGGCTGACCAGAACGTCGTCCGACCGCACGTTCAACGTCTCCCCCAGCCGCCGCACGATGTCGCCGTAGAGCGCCTTCTTCACCTCCAGCGTGCGGCCGGAGTTCAGCGTGATCTCGACGATCACCTGGTCGGGGGAGCGGTCGCAGTCGGCGTAGGTCGGATCGGCGACGAGCATCGCCGGCTCGATCGCCTCGAGGATCTGGAAGCGGTCCTTCGCCGGCACGTTCGCCGTCGCGACCAGCGCCTTGTGAACGCAGTCTCCCATGGTGCTGAGGTCTTCGGCGGTGCGCGGCTTACGGGCCCAGATCTTCACGAGCGGCATGGCCGCGGATTCTACTATTGGAGATAGCCGAGGGACCGAAAGCGCTTGAGCGCCTCTTCGTCCTGCTGGTTGCGCTGCTCGGGCGTCACGGTCTGCCGCGGCGCCTGCGCCGGCTTCGCCGCGACGCGTTGCACCTGCGGCCCCGCACCCGATTCCATCAGCGAGAGGAGGGAGCGCCCGTATTCACCAGGCGCAGTCTTGCGCCAGAGCGGCTGCGTATCGATGCCCAGCACGTCGTAGAGCGTCGGCGAGATGTCGGCGATCGTGACGAGATCGTCGACGTTCGCCGGCTTGAAGCCATAGCAGGCCGGGAAGAGGAACAGCATCGGAACCCGGTTCGTCGCGTCGCGATCGCCCTGGTTGTCGAACGAGTGCGTGAGGAGATGCGCTTCGCCGAACGCCTCGCCGTGATCGGCGGTGATGATGACGATCGTGGAGTCGAGCAGCCCGCGTTGCCGCAGAAGATCCATGATCCGCCCGACGCCTTCGTCGAGCTGCCGCACCGCGGCTTCGTAGCGCCGGCGGTAGACCTTCATGTGCTCGTCGGAGACGTCGATCGAGACGCTCCACGGCCGTCCCTGCGCCAGCTTGATCAGCTTCTCGACTTCGGCTTTGCGATCGGGATCGGGGATCTGGTCCGGATGTTCGAGCTCGGGCGAGAGCTTGCGGTAGCGCAACGCGACGAGGTCCTTCGGGTCCTTCGCCGGGTCGTAGAACTTCTGCGACGGGAAGTAAGGATCGTGAGCCTCCATCAGGTTGATGAGGCCGAAGAACGGGCCCTTGCCGCCGAGGAGCGGCACGAGGCGCCGGCGTACTTCATCGGCGGATGAGTACCCCATCAGCCGGTACCACTCCTCCGGCTGCGTGTTGTACCGGTGGATCCGCTCGTCCAGCTTCGGGATGAGCTTTTCTTTCTCCGCGGCGCTCAACGCCTGGTACTCGTCCTGGAGGCTGATGAACGTGTCGAACGGGACGACGGCGCGGAAGGCCTGTTTCGTGAGGTTCGGATTCGCCGAGATACCGAATGTTCGGTATCCCAACTTCCTGATTTGGTGCGCGATCGAGACTTCGGGCTGATCGACGTCCGGATTCATGTAGCCGCTGACGAATCCGCTGAGGATGGAGAAGTGGGAGGGCGGCGTCGAGTCCCACGTGCTGTACGTCCGCGTGAAGTTCACGCCGCGCTTCGCCAGCTCGCGCAGCACCGGCGTGCGATTGCGGCTCTTCGGATCGAGCTGCGTGGCGTCGGAACGGGTCGTGTCGAGGACGATGATGAGGATGTTCGGCCGCTTCGGACACGGTTGGGGCTTCGGCTCCGGAACGGTTCCGGTCACCGGAAGCGAAACGGGAACGACGGCAGAATTGGAAGCCTCAGCGAGGCGGCGCCGGCGCGGCGTCTGCGTGGCATCCGTGGAGCCGGCGGCGAGAGGGGTCTCCTTCGAGCAAGACCCGAGGAACAGCAGGAGAAGCGGAACGACGGCGATACGCGGCAACGACGGCAACTGTTTGACTCCGAGTGACAAAGACGGGACGGAAAGAGTTTCGTTTACGAACTTTTCGGGATGCTAGCGGAAGCGATTTCCGCCAGCGAGCGGAGCGGGGCCCCGTCACCGGTTCGTAACATATAGAAAATGTAGGGCCGGCTCTCCAGCCGGCCCAGCGCGATATCGGGCCGGCTGGAGAGCCGGCCCTACATTTCTTTACTGTAGGTATCCCAGCGAACGGAAGCGCTTCAGCGCCTCTTCATCCTGCTTCTTCCGCTCCGCCTCCGGTACCGAGCCCTTCGAAGGTGCGGTCGCGGCGGTCTGGCTTGGGGCCGACTCTCGGCCGAGGAGGGGCAGGAGCGACCGGCCGAAGTTTCCCGGCGGCGCTTTGTCCTCGAGCGCCGTGGTGTCGACGCCGAGGAGGTCGTAGAGCGTCGGGGCGATGTCGGCGATGGTGCAGCTGCGGTCGATCCGCGCGGGGCGGAAGCCGTAGCACGGCGGGAAGACGATCAGGAGATTGACTCGGTTCGTCGCCTCGCGGTCGCCGGAGTTGTTGAAGCTGTGCGTCAGGAGGCCGCCTTCGCCGAACGACTCGCCGTGATCGGCGGTGATCACAAGGATCGTGTCGTCCAGCAGCTGTCGCTTCTTCAGCATCTCCACGATCCGCCCGACCGCAGCATCGGTATCCCGAACTTCGGCGTCATAGCGCTTCCGATAGATCCGCAGCTGTTCCTTCGTCAGCCCTTCGGACACGCTCCACGCGCGGCCCTGCGCTTTCGCGATGAGCGCTTTGATCTTCGCCTTCCGCTCCGGATCGGCGATCGACTCCGGATCGGCCAGTTCCGGCGGCAGCGTGCGGTAGCGGACACCCTCCAGCTTCGGGCCGTCTTTCGCGAGGTCGTAGCGCTCCGGCTTCGGGAAGTACGGATCGTGCGAGTCGATGAGATTGATGAAGCCCAAGAAAGGGCGTTTGCCCTGGAGCTTGGCGTCGAAGCGGCTGAGGATCTCGTCCGCGGACGAGTAGACGAACATGCGGTACCAGTCGTTCGGCTGGCTGTCGTAGTGCTCGATCAGGCCGTCGATGGCCGGCAGGTACGGCGCCTTCTTCTCCGCCGGCATCGCTTCCCACTGTTCCTGAAGGTTCGTGTAGTTGCCGAACGGCATCACGGAGCGCATGAACTTCGCGGAGAGATTGCCGTTGGCGACGAGGCCGAAGCTGCGGTAGCCGAGGCGGCGAAGCTGCCAGGCGAGGGAGGCTTCGGGCTGGTCGATCTCGGTCTGGTGCCCGTTGACGTAACCGGTCAGAATCGAAAAGTGCGATGGTGGTGTGGAGTCCCAGGTGCTGTAGGCGCGGGTGAAGTTCACGCCGTGCGTCGCGAGCTCGCGCAGCGCGGGCGTGTGATTGCGGCTCCGCGCGTCGAGCTCCGTGGCGTCGGCACGGACGGTGTCGAGCACGAGGATCAGGATGTTCGGGCGCTTCGGGCAGGGATTCGCGGCCGGCACCGCAGCCGCAGTCGTCGTGGAAGCCGGCTGCGCGACGGCAACCGGCGGCTGTGCGCGCCGCGGCGCGGCGGGCGCGGGGGCGACGGGCTCGCGTTGGTTGCACGCGGCCAGAAAGAGGGCGACGGCTATCGATAAACGACGCAGGGCGGGCACTCGTGCTCCGGGGATTTGGCTACTCGCCGCCGTTATTTGTATCACAAGCGCCGCGCACGCCGCGCCGGTGGAAGTGCTGCCTTTGCGCGGAGCCACGCTGCGGTTCGCGGTGGCCGGCGACGTGGGCGACGGCACGACGGACGTGGCCGCCGGAATCGCCCGCGTCCATGCCGCAAAAGCGCTCGATGCGGTGGTCATCCCCGGCGATAACTTCTACCCTTGCGGTGTGACGTCCGTCACGGATCCGCGTTGGTTGATCATCACCCCGCTCACGAAGCTGGGCATTCCGCTCTACCCGGTCCTCGGCAATCACGACTACTGCGGCAGCAGCAATCCCGACGCACAGGTGCGGGCGACGGGCGTCGTGCCGTTCTGGCGGATGCCCGGCCGGAGCTTCGTGATCCGCAACGAACTGGCCGACTTTGTGATGCTCGACACAAATCCCTACGCCAAAGGTTCGTCGCGCGACGCCGAAAAAGACGTCGAGAAGGCGTTCGTCGGCTCGGTGGCGACGTGGCGGATCGCGGTGGGCCATCACACGATCGTCTCGTCCGGCTATCACGGCTACTTCCCGCGCGCGGAGCACCGGCGGATGCTGCGCCTGCTGCCGTCGCTGCGGGCGAGCAAGGTCGATTTGTACGTCTGCGGCCACGATCACCATCTCGAGCTCGTCGCCGGCCGCCCGCGCATGCTCATCAGCGGCGCCGCGTCCGATCCGATTCCGCCGATCGCGCTCCATCCCTCGACGATCTATCCATCCGACGCTCGGCGGGAGGGCGGCTTCGCCGTGGTGGAGCTGAGCGCGGCGCAGATGACGGTGACGTTCTACTCGACGGAAGGGAAAGCGCGGAAGACGCTCGCGTACGCGCGGTAGGTGCTGGTTACTGGTTGCTGGTTACCGGTTACTCGCGTCGCAATCCGTTTCAGGCGCTGCAGCGCGAGCAACTAGTAACCAGCAACCAGCAACCACGTCAGTTGGCGATCAAATCGACGTCTTTCGTCGCGGCCGGGATCAGCACGACTTCGTCGCCGTTCAT
>JAFAVZ010000385.1 GCA_019242175.1 Acidobacteriota bacterium | reverse complement strand
CATGGGCCTCGTCGAGGTCGGCGTCGGCCTGATCCCCGGGGCGGGCGGATGCAAGGAGCTCGTGCGCCGCGTCGTCTCGCCGCCGATGCAACAGACGCCGAACGTCGACGTCCTGCCGTTCGTCCAGAGCGTCTTGCAGACGATCGGTACGGCGAAGGTGTCGACGTCCGGCGACGAAGCGCGCGAGCTCGGCTTCCTCACCGCCGGCGATCGCGTCGTGATGAATCGCGAGCACCTGCTCCACGAGGCGAAACAGGAAGCGCTGCTGATGGCCGAGGAGGGCTACGTGCCGCCCGTACGCGACCGGAATTGCTGGGCCGGCGGCCGCGACATCCGCGCCGCGCTCAAGGCCGCGATCTTCATCCTGCAACAGTCCGGTTACGCGAGCGAGTACGACGCGTTCGTGAGCAACAAGCTCGCGCACATCCTCGCCGGCGGCGGTTTCTCCAGCGGCCAGTGGGTCGACGAGCAACACTTCCTCGACCTGGAACGGCAAGCCTTCGTGGAGCTGTTGCAGCAGCCGAAGACGATGGAACGCATCCAATACATGCTGTCGAACGGAAAGCCACTCAGGAATTGAGGATTGAGGATTGAGGATTGAGGATGACGAGAGCGAGGGTTTTCCAACCCTCAATTCTCAATCCTCAATCCGCGTCAACGATGAGCATGAAAGGTATATCGGGAGTCGAGCACATGCGTCGCGTTGCCGCGGGCGAAATCGAAGGTGCGCCGATGGTGAAGCTCCTCGGCATGCATCTGACTTCGGTCGACGAAGGGCGCGTCGTGCTCGAGGCGACGCCGCAGCCGGAGCATGAAAACGGCCTCGGCATCGCCCACGGCGGATTCGCTGCGACGATGCTCGACACCGCGCTCAGCTGCGCCGTCAACACCGTGATGCCCGCCGGCAAGGTCTTCACGACGCTCGAAATGAAAATCCACTACATCCGTGCGATCTCGCGCCGCGCCGGCACGTTGACCTGCGTCGGCTCCGTCGTCCATGCCGGTCGTACCACTGCGACCGCCGAGGGACGCATCGTCGATGCGGACGGAAAGTTGTATGCGCACGGCACCGTCACCTGCATCTTGTTTCGCGACACTAGTGAGGAGGCGGAATTGAAAGTTGAAAATTGAAAATTGAAAGTGGAGGAAGGGAGCGGTTCCTTCGTTTTCAATTTTCAATTTTGCATTTCAATTTGCGAACGTCAGTGAGGACCACATGAATGAAGCCGTCATCGTTGCCGGGTTGCGCACCGCCGTCGGAAAGTCGCCGCGTGGCGCGTTGCGCACGACCCGTCCGGACGACATGGCCGCGGACGTCATCCGCGCCGTGCTCGCCCAGGCTCCGCAAGTCCGCCCCGAAGACATCGACGACGTGATCATGGGCTGCGCGGCGCCCGAGGCGGAGTCGGGGACGAACGTCGCGCGCATCGCGTCGTTGCGTGCCGGCCTGCCGGACAGCGTCCCGGCCGTCACCGTCAATCGTTTCTGTTCGTCGGGCTCGCAGACGATCGCCATGGCCGCGGAGCGCATCATGGCCGGCATGGCCGAGCAGATCATCGCCGGCGGCACGGAGTCGATGAGCCTCGTGCGCGGCAACGGTCGTTTCCGGCCAAACCCATATCTCATCGACAACCGCCCCGAGGTTTACCTCACGATGGGATTGACGGCGGAGAACGTGGCGAAGAAGTACAACGTCTCGCGCGAAGAAGCGGACGCGTTCTCGTATCGCAGCCACCAACGCGCGCTCGCCGCGCAGGCCGCGGGCCGCTTCACGGACGACGGCATCGTGCCGCTCGAAGTCGAGATCGTCGGCGAAGGCGAGACGCAGCGCTTCACGTTCGACAAAGACGAAGGGCCGCGTGCCGACACGACGGTCGAGGCGTTGGCGAAGCTGAAGCCGGCCTTCCACGCGAAAGGCGTCGTGACGGCGGGCAATTCGAGCCAGACGTCCGACGGCGCGGCCGCGGTGCTCGTGATGTCGCGCCGCCGCGCCGAGGAGCTCGGGCTGAAGCCGCTCGCCCGGTTCGTGTCGTTCGCCGTCGGCGGCGTGCCTCCGGAGATCATGGGCATGGGCCCGATCGTCGCCGTTCCCAAAGCGCTCAAACTCGCGGGACTGAAGCTCGACGACATCGACATCATCGAACTGAACGAGGCGTTCGCCGCGCAGGCGATCGCCGTGATGCGCGAGCTCGGGATGAACGACGAAAAGGTCAACGTCAACGGCGGAGCGGTCGCATTGGGCCATCCGCTCGGAGCCTCCGGCGCGAAGCTCACCGTGCAGATCCTGGGCGAGATGCGCCGCCGCAAGTCGCGCTATGGGATGGTCACGATGTGCGTTGGCGGAGGGCAGGGAGCGGCGACGATTCTCGAGAATCTGCAGTAGGCGAGCCGCATGGACTTCGATCTCGATCCGCCGCTCATCGCTCTGCGCGACCGCGTCGCGGCTTTCGTCCGCGACGAGGTGATTCCCGCCGAATCGCAACCCGTCGACGACGCGCTCGTCGCATCGTTGCGGGCGAAGGCGCGGCGGGCCGGCATCTACGGCCCGCAGCTACCCGTGGAATTCGGCGGACTCGGGCTCGGCATCGTCCCGCTCTGCGTCCTCTTCGAACAAGCAGGCCGCAGCTTCCTCGGCGCGCTCGCGCTGCATTGCTCCGCGCCGGATGAAGGCAACATGCATCTCCTCTCGCTCTTCGCGACGCACGCGCAGCGCGAGCGTTGGCTGCGTCCGCTGGCCGAGGGAGAGTTTCGGAGTTGCTTCGCGATGACGGAGCCCGCGCCTGGCGCCGGCTCCGATCCGACGATGATGGAGACGCGCGCGACGCGCGTCGACGGCGGCTGGCGCATCGACGGCCACAAGTGGTTTGCGACCGGCGCGGAAGGCGCGCGCCTCACGATCACGATGGCGGTCAGCGATCCCGACGCCGCGCCGCACAAACGCGCGTCGATGTTCCTCGTGGCGACCGACTCGCCCGGCTACCAATTCCTCCGCGCCGTCCCGACGATGGGCGGCCACGGCCTCGGCGGCCACTGCGAGCTCCAATACGAAGGCGTGTTCGTCTCTGACGATCACGTGCTCGGCGCGCCCGGCGACGGCTTCCGCATGGCCCAGATCCGCCTCGCGCCCGCGCGCCTCACGCACTGCATGCGCTGGCTCGGCGCCGCGCAACGCTCGCTGGAGATCGCGATCGCGCGCGTGAAGGAACGCGAGGCGTTCGGGAAGAAGCTCGCCGAGCATCAGTCGATCCAGTGGATGATCGCCGACTCGGAGATCGACCTGCACGCGTCGCGGCTGATGGTGATGGAAGCGGCCTGGAAGCACGAGCAGGGGAGCGACATCCGCCACGAGTCGTCGATCTGCAAGGTCTTCGTGGCCGAGGCGGTAAATCGGGTGATCGATCGCGCGATCCAGATGTGCGGCGCGCTGGGCTTCTCCAGTGACCTGCCGCTCGAACACTTCTTCCGCGAGGCGCGCGCGTTCCGCATTTACGACGGGCCGAGCGAAGTGCACCGCATGGTGATTGCGAGAAACGTGATCGGAAAAACGTAGGGCCGGGAAAATGTAGGCCGGGAAAATGTAGGGCCGGCTCTCCAGCCGGCCCAGCATCGATACGGGCCGGTTGGAGAACCGGCCCCACATTGAGGAGCGCATGCCGAAACGCTACGAGAATCAAACCGTCTGGATCACCGGCGCTTCTTCGGGCATCGGCGAGGCGCTCGCCGTCGCGTGGTCCCGCGAAGGCGCGCGCGTGATTCTGTCCGCGCGCAACGCAGCCGAGCTCGAACGCGTGCGCCAGGCTTGCGAGTCGCCGGAACGACACTTGGTGAAGCCGCTCGATTTGATGGACGTCGCGGCGATCGATCAGGCGGCGCGAGAGGTTGGTGACATCGACGTGCTCGTGCACAGCGGCGGCGTGAGCCAACGCGCGCTCGTCGCCGAGACGCCGCTCGCCATCGACCGGCAGATCATGGACCTCAACTACTTCGGCACGATCGCGCTGACGAAGGCGCTTCTGCCGCGCATGCTCGCTCGCAAACACGGACACATCGTGCCGATCAGCAGCGTGATCGGCCACGTCGGCGTGCCGCTGCGATCCGCTTACGCCGCATCGAAGCATGCGCTTCACGGCTTCTTCGACACGCTGCGCGCGGAGACGGAGAAGGACGGCCTCCGCGTCACGATCGTCTGCCCCGGCTACATCCGCACGAACGTGTCGGAGAACGCGCTGCGCGCAGACGGCTCGAAGTACGGCAAGACCGACGAGACGCACCGCAACGCGATGCGCCCGGAAGTGGCCGCGCCGAAGATCATCGACGGCGTGCATCGCAACCAGCAAGAGGTGCGCGTCGGCGGCAAGGAGATCTACGCCATCCTGCTGAAGCGGTTCCTGCCCGGACTCGTCGCGCGGGTATTGAGGGTCCGATGAGCGAGACGCGTCCCGTCCGCGCGAGCGAGAACCTCGACTGGCAAAGGCTGGCCGCGTATCTCCGCGAAAACCTCGGCGTCGGCGGCGAGATGGAAGTGGAGCAGTTCCCCGGCGGGCACTCGAACCTGACGTACCTGCTGCGATTCCCAGACAGTGTCATCCTGAGCCGCGCAGACGGCGAAGGATCCGTACCGATCTCGGCGGAACTCGTCCTCCGCCGCCCGCCTTTCGGCCCCGTACCTCCGCGCGCTCACGACATGGCGCGCGAGAGCCGCGTGCTCGCGGCCGTGCATCCGCACTTTCCGCTCGCGCCGAAGCCGCTCCTGCTCTGCGAAGACCTCGACGTCCTCGGCGCCGTGTTCTACGTGATGGAACGCCGCCACGGCATCGTGATCCGCACGAAAGAGCCGGCGGCAGTCGCGCCGTTGCGCGCGGAGATCAGCGTCAGCGTCGTCGACACCCTCGCCGATCTGCATGGGATCGACGTCGCGGCGCACGGGCTCGAAACACTCGGCAAGCCCGCCGGCTTCGTCGCTCGCCAGATCAAAGGCTGGACGGAGCGCTGGCACGGCGCGAAGACGAGCGACGTGCCGGAGATGGAGTGGCTCGCGTCGTGGCTCGAGCAACACACGCCTTCCGATCCGATGCGCCCGACGCTCGTGCACGGCGACTACAAGCTCGACAACGTCATGTTCGACGCGGCCAACCCGCGCCGCCTCGTCGGCGTGTTCGACTGGGAGATGAGCGCGATCGGCGATCCACTCGTCGACGTCGGCATCCTCCTCTGCTACTGGATCCACGTCGCATCCGCGAACGATGACGCGATCTCCACCGTCACGAAGCAGCCCGGCTGGTTCACGCGCGAGGAGATCCTCGATCGGTACTCGCGTCGCGCGAACGCGCGGCTGGAGCGCATCGCGTTGTATGAAGTGTTCGCCGTCTTCAAGCTCGCCGTCGTCATCCAGCAGATCTACGCCCGCTACGTCCGCGGCCAGACCGACGACCCGCGTTTCGCCACCCTCGGCGAGCGCGTGACGGCGTTGGCCCGCATCGCCTCCGACCTCGCCGCAAAGGTGTGAAACGCATGCTCGTGAACCGACAGATCCTGCTCAAGTCCCGTCCCGAAGGCGCGCCGAACGCGAATCATTTCGAGCTCGTGCAACGCGACCTGCCGACGATCATCGGCGGCCAGATGCTGCGCCGCACGCTGTGGCTCTCCGTCGACCCTTACATGCGCGCGCGGATGAGCACCGCGAAGTCGTACCTGCCGCCGGCGAACGTCGGCGAGCCGATGCCCGGCGGCACGGTGAGCCAGGTCGTCGCCTCGAACGATCCGAGCTTCGCCGCGGGCGACATCGTTCTCGGTTACGACGGCTGGCAGGAGTACGCCGTCGGCGATGGCAAGGGCTTGCGCAAGATCGATCCATCCAAAGCGCCGCTCTCCTGGCATCTCGGCATCCTCGGCATGCCCGGCCTCACCGCCTACGTCGGCCTGCTCGACATCGGCCAGCCGAAGGCCGGCGAGACGGTGGTGATCTCCTCCGCGGCCGGCGCCGTCGGCTCGATCGCCGGCCAGATCGCGAAGCTGCACGGTTGCCGCGTGATCGGCATCGCCGGCACCGTCGACAAGTGCGCATACGTGATGGGCGACCTCGGCTTCGACGACTGCATCAACTATCGCGAGGAGGATCTCGACTCCGCACTGAAGAAGGCTTGCCCGAAAGGGATCGATGTCTATTTCGACAATGTCGGCGGCGCCGTGCTCGACGCGGTGCTGAAGCGGATCAACACGCACGCGCGCATCCCACTCGTCGGCCTCATCGCGGAGTACAACGACGAGAAGCCGCGCCCCGGCCCGAACCTCAATCCGATCCTGACGAACCGCGCGACGATGCGTGGAATGATCATCATCGATCATTGGGATCGCTACCCGCCGTTCCTGCGCGACATGGCGCAATGGATCGCGGCCGATCAGATTCACTATCGCGAAGACGTCGTGGAAGGTCTGGAGAACGCGCCGCGCGCTTTCCTCGGTTTGTTCGAAGGCGACAACTTCGGCAAACGGGTGGTGAAGG
Organism: Acidobacteriota bacterium; assembly: GCA_019242175.1. Classification (GTDB taxonomy): domain Bacteria; phylum Acidobacteriota; class Thermoanaerobaculia; order Gp7-AA8; family Gp7-AA8; genus JAFAVZ01. The sequence goes on along the minus strand of JAFAVZ010000385.1, from coordinate 2,830 downwards.
TCGGGGATCCGAAGTGACGAAAGCGGCGGTCTGTCACTCTTTCAGCTCCCCGCTGGTCGTTGAAGACGTCACGCTCGACCCGCCCGCTGCCGACGAAGTGCAGGTGCGGATCGCCGCCGTGGCCGTCTGTCACAGCGATCTGCATTTATTGGCCGGCGACTGGCTCGGACCGTTGCCCGTCATCGCCGGACACGAGGCAGCCGGCATTGTGGAAGCGGTGGGCGCGCACGTGACCTCGGTGAAGCCCGGCGATCGCGTGATCGTGTCGCTGCTGCGCTCATGCGGCGAATGCCTGCAATGCCTCCACGGAACGCCGAACAATTGCCGCGGCTCGTTCGCACTCGATCGCGATACCCGCTTTCGCAGTGCAGACGGCCAGCCGATTCATCACGGCATCAACTGCGCGGCATTCTCGGAATCGACGGTCGTACATTCGTCGCAACTCGTCGTCATCCCCGACGCCCTGCCGTTCGACCGCGCCGCGCTCCTCGGCTGCGGCGTCATCACCGGCGTCGGCGCCGTGCTGAATACCGCCCGCGTACAGGTCGGCGAAAGCGTGGCCGTCATCGGGGCGGGCGGCGTGGGCCTGAACGCGGTCCAGGGCGCCGTGCTCGCCGGCGCACGCGAGATCGTAGCGCTCGACCTCGTGCCCGCGAAACTCGATGTCGCCCTCTCCTTCGGCGCCACACGCGTCACGCTGGAGCCCAAGGAGATACGCAAGATGGATTACGCGTTCGTGACCGTCGGCGTCCCTGAAGCCGTGGCCCAGGCCCAACAGATGATCCGCCCCGGCGGAACGATTGTCGTCGTCGGAATGCCCGCATTGAAGGCCGCCATGTCGCTCCGCATGTTCGACGTCGTCTGGAGCGAACAACGTATCCTCGGCAGCCGCATGGGCTCCACCCGCCTCCTGCTCGACGTCCCCCGCCTCGTGGATCTTTATCTCCACGGCCGCCTCAAACTCGACGAGCTGATCACCGAGCGTTATGCATTGACGGAGATCAACGAGGCGATTGCGACGATGGGTCGGGGGGATGCGCTGCGGAACGTGGTGGTGATGTGAGCGGTCGGCGCGCGGTGATTTCTGTGCGATGCCGTTATGTTGCGCTCTCCGAGGTCGCAGATCTCCACGCGGTCGAGGAATACGCCACGATGGTTCGACCGCTCGGCTACGAATTCGATCTCGAACGAGACGCGATGTACTTAGTCCTCGGTATGCAGACTCGAAAGGGGACGCCTTGGCTGTACGCGGCGCCTCCGAGTGAAGACCGTGAGGTGCAAATCTACCCGGCGGTTCTGTTCCAATTCGATTGGGCTACGATTCCGCCCGATTGGCAGATTCGCATGACTCGCGAAGGAGAGATCGAGCTTCTGCCGGAGCTTCTCGCTGCGACAGAGAGCTGGTTCGAAAGATACGTGGATGGCGATCCTCGCGTAGTCGAAGTGATCGAGCGTGAGATGAAGCGCTCGCGCTGAACCCATCAGGACCAGCGATCCACCACTGGGAGCCTGAGCGTCGCACTCCTCCCTTGCGACTGGACGTTTCTTGACGCTCCGACGTAACTCTGCCAGTCTATCGCTTCCATCACAATCAGCGATCGGCTCCCGGGAGAGAGACCGGGTTTACGCAGGCTTCACATTCGGAGGCAGCCCTCGATGCTACGTGCACTCGTTCTGTGTGCCGTTGGTATGTTCATCGTTCCTCATCTTCTCGCCGCGGAGACACCCGCTCCTCCGCAAGGCTCCGCGCCGGTTCTGAAAATCGGGGAGAAGAGCGTCACGATCGCGGGCCTCACGCCCGGCGGCATGGGTGTCATTTTGATGATGTCGCGGGAGCCGGACGTCTTCATTACGCGCTTTCAACAGCGCAATGCAGCCGTGACGGCGGACAAAGAAGGCGCCGCCGAATGGATTGCGGATGTCGCCATCACGCCGCACAGCGTGTGGGCGATCATCGATGTCGAAACCGGCCGCTATGCGATCACCTGCGCGAGCGGTGACTGCAAGCCGCTCGAACAGGCGCTCGACTCGGCCCGCTTCTTCCGCGGTAATTTGGCTAGCGAGGCGAAGGGCATCGATGTCCCGATGGAGATGGCCCACGTCTATTTCATCCGCCCGAAAGCCGGCATCTGGCGAGCGTCGGTGAGCGACGGAAACGATCAGGATGAAGACGGCAGCAAGGACGGCAAAGCTCGGATCTCGCTCGGGAAATTCAAGGAATTCACCGGCGAGAATCCGCCGCCCGACACTTTCCAGAAAGGGGACGTCCTGATCGTTTTCCAACCGCTGAGTCTCAACTTCGCGTTGATGGAGGTTGCGAGATGAGAAAGCTCTTCGCAATGCTCTTCTGCTTGCTCGCGGCGGAGGGCGCGTTCGCTCAGGCAGTCCATCCGAACTGGGAGCGCGGCATCGCCGCTGAGAAGGCCTACGAGTTCGGAGACATCGATACGGTGAATCTGTTCAACGGCAACCTCAATGTCGCCGTTCCGATCGGCCAGACCTATCACCTCGGCGGAGCTTTGTCGTACGCGCTCGTCCTCCACTACGGCGGCAACAGCTGGGAGTTTGGCTCGGTCGATCGGTCCCTCGAGCTGGGAGCCGAGTGGAAGCATTTCTCGTTCTCCTATCCGGCGAAACGGCAGAATGCCGGTTTCGGCTGGCGCCTCAGCCTCGGTGAGCTGTCTTCCGATCTGCCCTGCGCTGTCACCGGTATGCCGTCTCTAAATGCCGGGTGGGCCTATGTCGGACCGGACGGAGGGACGCACTGTTTCCGCAATGTTCCGCACGTTGCGACGGAGATCCCGACATTCGGCGTCTTCTACACCGGCGA
>JAFAVZ010000457.1 GCA_019242175.1 Acidobacteriota bacterium | reverse complement strand
CCCAGTCGTAGATCTGCCCGACCGACGACGGGATCTCGTTCCACAGCGGGTTCTGGTCGGCGAAGTTGCCGTAGAGGCGGCGGAAGTCTTCCGGATCGATGGAGCTGGCCATCACGTCGCGGATCTCTTCCATCGACGGCCACACGTCCTTGAGGAACACTTCGTTCCCGCTGCGGCTGCGGCCGAGGGGCTCGTTCGTGAGGTCGATGTCGATGCGGCCGGCGAGCGCGAACGCCACGACGAGCGGCGGCGACATCAAAAAGTTCGCGCGGATCGACTGGTGCACGCGCGCCTCGAAGTTGCGGTTGCCGGAGAGCACCGAGGCGCCGATCAGGTCGTGCTTGACGATCGCATCTTCGATGGCCGGATCGAGCGGGCCGGAGTTGCCGATGCACGTCGTGCAGCCGTAGCCGACGAGGTAGAAGCCGAGCTGGTTCAGGTACCGATCGAGCCCCGACTTGCGGTAATACTCGGTCACGACGCGCGAGCCCGGCCCGAGCGACGTCTTGACGACGCTGGACACACGCAGGCCGCGTTCGACCGCCTTCTTCGCCAGGAGGCCGGCGGCGATCATCACCGACGGATTCGAGGTATTCGTGCACGACGTGATCGCGGCAATGAGCACGTCGCCGTGATGCAGTTCGGCGACCGCACGCGGGAACTCCTCAGTGAGCTCGGCCGCCTCGACGCGGTCGGGCGTCGGGCGGTTGTTCATCATCTCTTCCTCGGTGAGCGCGCTCGTATTCGGCGTCTCCTTCGGATGCGGCACCGTTTCTTCGGCCTGTTCCCCACCGCCGGCGACGACACCGCTCGTAGATTCGTTGACACCGACGACCGTTCGATGGCTACGCTCGATCTCCGACGCCGGCTTGCCGTAGCCGTTCGGCGCCTCGGCCTGGAGCATGTTCACGAACTGATGCTTGAGCGAGTCGAGCTCGATGCGGTCCTGCGGCCGCTTCGGCCCCGCGACGCTGGCCTTGACCGTGCCGAGATCGAGCTCGAGGAGCTTGGTGTAGCCGATGCCGTCTTCCTTCTTCGGCATGCCGAAGAGACCCTGCGCCTTGTAGTACTGGCGCACGACGTCCACCTGCTCCTCGGTGCGGCCGGTCTGGAGCATGTACTTGCACGTTTCTTCATCGACCGGGAAGTAGCCCATCGTGGCGCCGTACTCCGGCGACATGTTCGCGATCGTGGCCCGGTCGGCGAGCGACAGCGACTCCGCGCCCGAGCCGAAGAACTCGACGAACTTGCCGACGACCTTCGCCTTGCGCAGCATCTCGGTGATCGTGAGCACGAGATCGGTCGCGGTGACGCCTTCTTTCAGCGAGCCGGAGAGATGGACGCCGACGACGTCTGGCGTCAGGAAGTAAACCGGTTGCCCGAGCATCCCGGCCTCGGCCTCGATGCCGCCGACGCCCCAGGCGACGATGCCCAGACCGTTGATCATCGTGGTGTGAGAGTCGGTGCCGACGAGCGTGTCCGGATACCACACGCCGTCCTTCTCCAGGACGCCGCGGGCGAGGTATTCGAGATTGACCTGATGGACGATGCCGATGCCCGGAGGCACGACGCGGAAGCCGTTGTAGGCCTGCATGCCCCACTTGAGGAACTCGTAGCGCTGCTTGTTGCGCTTGAACTCGATCTCCATGTTCTTCTGGAGCGCGTCTTCGGTGGCGAAGAAGTCGACCTGCACGGAGTGGTCGATGACGAGATCGACGGGGACGAGCGGCTCGATGATGCCCGCCTCTTTGCCGAAGCGCGCGGCGGCGGAGCGCATGGCGGCGAGGTCGACGAGAAGCGGGACGCCGGTGAAGTCCTGGAGCAGGACGCGCGCGACCATGAACGGGATCTCGTCCTGCCGCTCGGCGTTCGGCTCCCAGCCGGCGAGCGTCTTCACGTCATCTTCGGTGATCTTCCGCCCGTCTACATTGCGGAGAACGGACTCGAGGACGATGCGGATGCTGACCGGCAGCTTCGAGATCGCCCCGACGCCCGCTTTCTCGAGCTTCGGGAGGGAGTAGAACTGACCGTAACGAAAGGTATCGAGTGTGTCGAAAGTATTGTGCGGCATACGCCCGGAGCATATCGCACTGCGCTCGCAGGAAAATGTAGGGCCGGCTCTCCAGCCGGCCCCGTGTGTTTCAACTGAGGAGCCATAGCGGCCGGCCCTCCATTTCGCTGCTACACTCGCTGAGAGAAAGCAACGGTCGTCCCATGACTCCGAAGCGTTGTCTGTCCCTCGCTTTCCTCATTCTCCTTGCCTTGTCCGGAGCGGGCCAGGCGCGGCG
>JAFAVZ010000421.1 GCA_019242175.1 Acidobacteriota bacterium | reverse complement strand
CAAGATGACAGGAGTGTCATCCTGAGCCCCGCAGAGGGCGAAGGATCTCCCGGCCTGGACGCGTGTCGCCTGCATCAGGAGATCCTTCACGCTCTTCGGCGTTCAGGATGACAACCGCGAACGGCTGAGAGTGAAGAAGCGAAGGTCGAGGAGTGTCATCCTGAGCAGCGTAGACGGCGAAGGATCCGCACCCTAAAGGCGCAGCGCAAGATCGGTACGGATCCTTCGCCCTCTTCGGGGCTCAGGATGACAAGACTCACGTTACGCGCTTCCGGAAAACCATCCTCAATTTCCCTCAAGTCCCTGAAAACGGAAGAGTTCGTTCGCACACCCCGAGGCAAGATCTGACACCAGGGAGGCCCCCGTCATCCGGGTTAAAATCCCGCTCCGAGAGAGGGACCCCAGACCATGAAACGATTCAGCTGTGGAGACGTCGTACCGAACTGCAAAGCGCGTTTCGACGCGGCGACCGAGGCCGACCTGCTGGCCCAGGTTGCGAACCATGCACGCAACGATCACGGCATGACCAGCCTGCCGGACAGTCTCGTGCAGGAAGTCAAACGCCACATCATCGACTACGACGGATCGAACGGATGAGCCTTGGCGCGCCCGGTGGTCGGCACGCAGTTTCGTCGCCCGACCGGGCCGCTTCGATCCACGACCTTCTCGCCGATCCCCAGCAGCCTCGGCTGGTCTTCCAACCCATCGTCGATCTCCATCGCGGCATCGTCGCCGGCTACGAGTGTCTCAGCCGCTTCGTCGGACCGTTCGCCGGCCCGCCGGACGTCTGGTTCGACCGCGCGGCGCAGAGCGGCGTCACGGTCGAGCTGGAGCAGCGCGTCGTCTGCCGCGCGCTCGAAGCGTGGCGCGGGCTGCCGGACGACACGTTCCTCTCGCTGAACATCAGCCCCGAGGCGCTGGCGTCGAAGGAGCTGCAGACGCGGCTCCGCGACGCGGGCTCCTTGCATCGCCTCGTCTTCGAGATCACCGAGCACTCCGCCGTCTCCGACTACCGCGAGCTGCTCGAAGCCGTCCGTTCCGTCCGCGAGGCCGGCGGACGCATCGCCGTCGATGACGCCGGTGCCGGCTACGCCAGCCTCCGCCACATCCTCGAGCTCCGCCCCGACTTCGTAAAACTCGACCGTTCGCTCATCGCCTCGGTCGACCAGGATCCGGCGATGGCCGCGGTCGTCCAGATGCTCGGCGACTTCGCGTCCGGCATCGACTCCTGGGTCGTTGCCGAGGGCATCGAGCGCATCGAGGAGCTGGACGTCCTCTGTTCCCTCGGCGTCCCCCTCGCCCAGGGCTACCTCCTCGGCCGCCCCAACGACGAATGGACGACGCTCGCCGCGCCGATCTCCGACCGTCTCGCCGCGCGAATGCAGAGCGCGAACGAGAAGGATGCGGTGGGCGCGCTCTCCGAGCTGCGGCCCGGCATCCGCGCCGGCAGCGACGTCGATGAAATGTGCGCCGCCTTCGACGCTTGTCCCGGCGCCGCGCATCTCGCCCTCCTCGACGAGCACGATCGCCCCCTCGGCCTTCTCCGGCGCAGCGACGTCGAACGCCGCACGCCTTCGCTGCGCCACACGGTGATCGTGGCCGCCGCGACGCCGTTCAGCGAGGCGGCGACGAGGGCGATGCAACGCCCCGAAGAAACGCGCTTCGACCCGATCGTCTGCACGCTCTCCTCGGGGCGCTATTTCGGCATCATCGCGCTCGAACGGCTCGTGACTTCGCTCGCGCGCTAGCGCCTTCCCTCACTCGCCGAAACCGTCATCGACTTTGCGGTTTGGCTGTTCGCCGAGTCGAAGACATATCCTTCGAGCTTCACGTCGATGACCGTCAGCGTGTAGCTGCCGACGTTGCCAACGGTGCGGAAGACGGCGGCGCCTTTGCGGTCCGTTCGCCCCTCCTGCGTCACCGTCGAGCCGTTCGGATGCGTCCAACGCGCATGTACGCGAGCGCTCGCGACCGGCGAGCCGTCGGCATCGCGGACGCTGACCTGGCCATTCATGTTCGCCTGGCCGCCGAAGACGGAGCCGGAGAGGACGATCGCGTTCGAACGCAGCACCGCGCTCGAGATCACGGTCACCGGCTCGTCGAGACTGCGCGTGCCGCGGCTGTCCGTGATGGTGAGCGTCGCGGTGTACGTGCCGGCCGCGTAGACGTGCGTCGGATTCGCTTCCGTCGACGTCTCGCCGTCGCCGAACTGCCAGAGGTACGACGCGATGCCGGCCGGCGCGGTCGAGCCGTCGGAGCGGAACTGCACGAGGAGCGGAGCGTTGCCGGTCGACGGCGCCGCGGACGGCCGCGCGTCCGGCGCTCCCGCTGCGATCGCGGTACAGGCCGAGAATTCCGAGGTGTCGCCGGTCGACAGACGGGTCGCCGTCGCGGTGATCACTTCGCTCGGCGAAGCGTTCTTCGGCAGCGACGCGGTGAACGTCGCATGGCCGTTCGCGTCGGTGGTCACGTCTTTCGCGCCGAGGAAGCGCTGGCCTTCGCCGTAGCCCGAGGGATCGCATTGCGTGTTGGCGAAGAGCTCGATGCGGAACGTTTCGTTCGGCACGCTGTCGAGCGTTCCGGTCGCGGTGACGGCGCCGCCGTTCGTCGTCGCCGACTGCAGCACCGGAAAGTTCTGGCGCAGGTTCGCGCCGTCATCGAAGTCGCCCGGGTCGTTCGGAGTGACGCCGTCCGGCTCGAGCGAGCCGTGCGCGTGGCTGAGATCGATGCCGAGCAGCCCGTTGTCGTGGATCGAGTTCCCGGTGAGCGTCGCGCTCTGCGATTCCCACGTGATGAGGACGCCGAATGTCTCCGTCTTCGCCACGTGATTCCCCGCGACGCGGGTGCGGGTGGCACCGCTTTCGACGGCGATGCCGCTGTAGGTGAGGATCGGCGTGACGCCATCCGCAGCGAGGCCGACGCTGTTGCCTTCGACGACGGTGTCCGCGGTCCCGTAGTTCGACGTCGTGACGCGGATTCCAAGTCCGTGATGCCGCCCCAGCCGGCCATCGGCCCAGATGCCGGCGATGAGGTTGTTGCGGACGATCGTGCGCTGCGCATCGCGCACCACGATGCCGTTGATGCCGTTGTTCCCTTCGAACTTCTGCATCCCGTCCGGCTCCGTGCCGACGTAGTTGCCTTCGATCACCGTGTCGTCGGCCTCGACGATCTCGATGATCGTTCCCTGCGGCGTGCCTTCGCTGCTTCGCGAGTAGCTGCCGGCGACGACGTTCCGTTCCGCCGCCGTCGGTCCGCCGATGCGGTTGTTGCGCGAGACGACGCCGTATTGATACGAGCCGCCGACGTTCACGCCGCGGAGGTCGTTGCCGATCACGACGTTGTTCTCGCCGGTGACGTAGACCTGCCCGAGCTCGTTCCCCTCACCCGGTTGCGTCCCGCCGATCACGTTGTTCGTCGCCGATGCATTCGCGCCGCGAATGCGAACGGAAGCGTACGATCCGCCCGTGTATTTGCAGCCGATGACGCGGTTGCGGTGGCCGGCGATGTCGACGCCGTAGCCGACTTGCGACACGCGGCCGAGGCCTTTGATCACGCAGTCGTTGCCGCGGATGTAGATGCCGGGCTGGGAAAGCGTCGTCGCATCGCCCTGGATGCCGACTTCCGGCCCATCGGCGAACGTGTCCCCCATGTTCGTCGTCTGGCTGGAGAAGTCGATCGTCGTCTGCGCGTCCTCGAGCACGAACGGCCCGTTCTTGAAGACGAGCATCGCGATGCCTTCGTCGATGGAGCGGAACGTCGACGGCGGGATGGCGAACTCGATGGTGTCGGGGCCGGGCGACGCATTCGCGGCCGCGACCGCCTCGCGCATGCTCGTCTTTCCGTCGGCAGGATCGACGACATCTTCCCGCGTCGTCACGGTGAACGTCGCAGCAAACGAGCTCGCAGCGATGAATAGAGATAGACCGAGGGCGATGAGAAGACGGTTCTCCACTTTCATGATGTCCAGTTCTCTCTTCTGGCCATCGCACGAGAGGAGTCGTGCGGTTTCCGGGGCCGCCGACTCCTCTCGCGAGAACCGTGCCCGCGGCTAGTGGCTGTAACGGTTGAAGCGGCAGCAGATGGCGCAGGGATCGGCGTCGGGAGCAAGGCGCGCCGACGCGGGCATAGCGGGGACTATGTCGAGGAGGCGTAACGCAGCTCCCGGCGTCGAGACCAAGCCGGGTGCTGCCGATTCGACCGTTACAAGCCACTAGTTCTTTTTCATCTGTCCGGCAGACTTGTCCGGCAGCGTGAAGTTCGCGATCGGCTGCTGCATCGACTCGATCTTCTTCTTGGCCAAACCCTGCACCTCGATCTCCATCCCCGGCACCGGCGTGCCGAAGAAGCGGTACTCGCCGCGGCGATTCGTCACCGTACGGTACGTCTTGCCGCCGGCGCGCAGATAGACGACATGCGCTTTCACCGGACCCTGCGTCAGGTACTTGATGGTGCCGGTCGCGCGCAGCGGCGAATTCACCGGGACGAAGGAGAAGAGGAACGTCTTGTAGAGCCGGTCGAAATGAATCGCGACGGCCGTCGGACCCTGATAGCCGAAAGACGGCGAGCCGATCTTCACCTTCGCCGTTTCCCCACGCACCGCGGCCGTGGACGTCGCGCCGCCGTTCGTCCACGTCCACGTCTTCGAAACCTCCAGCTTCGCCTCGAAAACCTTCCCGAACCCACCCTCGGCGCCGATGGTCATCCCGACATCGGTCGACTTCTCGTACGAGTGCGTGCTCGTGTCGCTGGTCTGGTTGTCGATCGTGTAGGTCTGCGTCGGCCCTTCGTCGTTCTGGTCGAACGGAGGCTCGTACGGAATGATGATGTTCGTGTCGAGATAGCGGTCGGAGCTGATGTTCGTGTTGCCGTTGGCGAACGGATCGAGCTTCAGGATCTCCGCGTAGTCGGCAGGCGTGAGGCCGGCGGAGTCGAGCTGGTCCTTCACGCCTTTCGGAAGCGTGCTCGGATTCTTGAGCCAGCCGACGCTCACGTGCTGCGGCACGCCGCCGCCGCTGAATGCCCACTGGATGGCGTTGCCGTCGACCGTGACGTCGAGCTTCGGCTTCAGCAGGAGGTAGATGAGATCGCGGTCGTGGTCGATGCCGTCTACGGACGGTCCGGCATCCTGCAGCTCATAAGTCTCGGTCTTCTCGATCTGCAGCTCGCCGCTCGCCGTGTCGGTCTTCTCGAACTTGAATTGCCCGCCG
>JAFAVZ010000365.1 GCA_019242175.1 Acidobacteriota bacterium | reverse complement strand
GGCCGGTCAGTTCTCTTGCCCAGGATGTCGTCTCGAACGGCGACGGCTACCTCGTCGCGACGAGCACCGGAACGACGACCGAGATCGTCGCAGTCGCGAACGGCGACGTGCGCCGCGGCATGCAGATCGCGAGCGCGCGCAGCGCTGCGCTCGCTTCGAACGGCCGCGACTATCTGCTCGTCTACGTCGGCGGTCCCGGTCCGGCGGTCGAGCAGTTCGACGTCTTCGCGCAGCGGCTCGATCGCAATGGGCTGGCGATCGGCGAACGCATCCTCATCGAACGCGGCGCGATCGATCCGGTCGTCGCCTCGAACGGCGAGCGGTACGCAGTCGGCACCTTCGCGACATCGGAAAGCTTCGCGACGATCGTCGGCTCGGACGGCACTCTCGTCTCGCGCAGCTTTCTCGTGTCGACCCACGAGCCGTATGCCGGGCGGGACAGGATGGCCGTCGCGTCCGACGGGCGCGATTTCCTCTTCGCCTGGGTGGAAGGTGCGGGTGTGTTGAACAGCCTGTTCTGGCGGATGCAGACGTTCACGCGGCGCATATTTGCGGACGGGCACATGGACGCCCCGCATCGCCTCTTCCCCGGCGAAGCGCCGGTTCAGGGCAGTCCGTCGCTCGCGTGGATCGGCGATCGCTACCTCGTCACGTTCGACTCGAACCTGCAACGCATCGGCAACTCCGATCTCGCCGCCGCGGAGCTCGCGCCGGACGGCGCTCCGCTGCGCGATCCGTTCACGCTGGCCGGCGACGATGGCTCGCAGAGCGCCAGTGACGTCGCGTGGAACGGCCACGATGCGGAGATCGTGTACGTCGAGAACGGGCCGGAGAGCTCGCGCAACGACATCCGCCATCTCCGTCACGGCGCGAGCGAAAGCGCGCTGCTGTCGGAAAGCATCGCGTGGCAGGACTCGCCCGCCGCGGCGGCGTTGCCCAACGGCGGCAACGACCTCGTGGTGTGGAGCGAACAGACCGGACGCGATCATCGCTGGACGCTCTTCGCCGCCCGCGCGAACGCCGACAGCGGACCGCTCGACGGTCGCGGCGTCGAGCTGCGTTCCAGCGATCTCGACATGCGCTACCCGGTACTCAGCGCCGCGCCGCAACCGCTGGCGGTGTGGGTGGAGCAGAGCAGCTTCAGCGGCGGCAACGTCTTCGCGACGCTGCCGTTCACGAACAGCCCGCCAGCCTTCCTCGGCGTCGCCGCATTCAACACGAGCCCCGCCGCCGCGTGGGACGGCGCCACGCACACCGTGGTCTGGGAGACGAGTGCGCACGCGATCGTCGGCCGGCAGGTGATCGCCGGCAGCCCGCTGGTCGCCAGGAACGCGATCTCGCTTTTTCCGAACGACGGCCAGTTGCGTACCGCTCCGCAGATCGCCGGCAACGGAGAGCGCTTCCTCGTGGCCTGGCGGACCCTCGTGCCGATCAACTGCCCCTTCCTCTGTCCCTTCCAGCGCACGCTCGACGTCGCGACGTTCGACGCGTCGCTCGGTGCCGTCGGCGCTCCGACCCGCATCTCGGAAGGAAACGTGCTCGACTCCCGCGTCGTCTGGAACGGCAGCGAGTTCGTGGTCTTTTTCATTCGGGAAGGCTTCGGACTCTTCGCTCAGAGTTTCGACGCGAATGGCCTCCCGATGGGCGGGAGCCTGCTCGCGGAGGAAGCGACGAAAATCAGTTCGGCGGTTTGGGATGGCGGCCAGTTCGTCGTCGGCGCCGACTCCCTCGTCGTCCGCGCCGACCGCAACCTCGGCAACACGACGGTCGCGCGGCTCGACGCGAACAGCGCGCTGTTCACCGTCCACGGCGACGGCTTGCACCTCATCTACCAGAAGCGGATCGAGAACGTGATGCGCCTGCAGTTGCGGCGGTGGAACGACGTCCACCGCCGCGCAAAGATGTAGGGGCGGGCTTCGGCCCGTCCGGGCCGGCTGAAGCCGGTCCTAAATTTTGTTTACTTCACCACCACCGACGTCACGTAGCGCACATCGCCGCCGCCTTCCACGAGGCGGAACGGATGGATCGACACGTCCTGGCCGCGCATCACGACGACGATGCCGCGGCTCACGCCCATCGGTCCCGCGTTGAAGTAGCGGACGCCGACGTGGTACGTGCCCTTGTCCAGCGTGCTGGTGCGGATCACTTCCGGGCCGAGGCCCTGGGTGATGTCTTCGTAGAGGCCGAGGCCCGATTTCGTCGTCATGTGCCCGTAGAAGCACTCCTCGCCGGACGGATCGACGACGTGGAGATCGACGTCGTTCGCGTCGGTCTCCCAGGCCAGCGTCACGCGCAACGCGTCGCGGCGATCGAGGTTCACGTTGTACTCCGCCGCGCGGCGTTCGATCTCCTTGCGCGCGTTCGGGTCTTTCGCTCCCCACGCGCGATAGACGTAGCCGAGCTCCTCGCGCACGACGCGTTGCGCATCGCGATACCAGGCCGGGAACGTCTGCTTCGTCGCCGCCTCCAGCACGCGCGCCGCTTCTTCCGGACGGCCGTCGAGCCAGAGCATCAGAGCGAGATGGCGATACGAATTCACACGATCGGGACGCAGCTCGAGCGCGCGGCGGAGCGGCGTCTCGGCGAGCTTCGCCCGCTGATTGCGGACGAGCAACAATCCGGCGCGTTGGAGCAACTCCGTCTTGCCCGGCGCCACTTCGATGATCGACGCATTCGCGCGCGCCGCTTCGGCGTCGTTGCCGAGGCGCTCGTCGGCGAGACCGAGGACTTCGTAGACCTGGGGGTTCTCGGGATCGAACGGCTGCCACTGCAGCGCGAGCTTGCGCAACGCGCTCCATTCGCCGAGGACTGTGAGCGCGTCGGAGAGCTGGTTGTAGACCTCGCGATCGCGCGGGTTCTCCTTCAGCTTCGCCTGCAGCTCGTCGATGCGCGCGCGGGTCGGCTTCGCGACATTGATCCAGGCAGTTTCCTTCTTCTTCTCGTCGGCGGTCCGATCGCGCTCCGCGGACACGGTGGCCGATTGCGTTGCTGAGGAGACGGGACGCGGCGGCGGAGGCGGCGCGCCCGGCTCGGCCATGACGCGCGGCACTTCGTTGGGAGCCACCACCGGCGCAGCGGCAGTGACGGTGACGCGCTCTGCGACGGCCGGACCGTCGGCCATCACGGCGCCGGCGGCTGCCCCTTCCTGGGCGACTTCCTCTCGCCCGAGCCAGGCACTATCGAATCCAGGGCTGCCTGAGACCGCCTTCGCAGCATCCGTGTCGGCCGGCGCCACATTCTGCCGTTCGGCGACCGCGCGCTTCCTCGTCTCCTGCGGCACCGGCATCGGCATCGGAACGACCCGCGGCGGCGGCAGCGCCGCCACGTTCTCGCCGCGCCGGTCAACCGTCGTGATGCCGCCCGCATCGATCGTGAGGATCGACGCGAGCGCGCGGCGGTCGAGGCCGAAGCGTTGGTAATCCCACTCCGTCTCCAGCACGAGCATCGTCGTGCGCGGAATCACGACCCGCTGTTCGACGCTCACCTTCACCTGCTCCGTCGCGAGCGCGCGGCGCACGGCTTCCGACGGCTCGTTGGCTTCGCGCTCGGCAAGGTAGTCGAGATACGCGCGGTAGCCTTCGCGTTCGAGGAGCGGAGCGAACGTGCCGGCCGGGATCGACGACGTCTGCGCATCCATCGTCGTCGCGCCGGTCAACTGCACCGACGGCTGCGCGGCCGGCTTCAGCTTGCCGATCACGATCACCTCATCGCCGTCCTGCACGTCTTCGAAGTGCGCCGGATAAACCCACTCGGCGCCACTGTCGGCGACGTCGAACGACGCGCCGAGACTGCGACGCAAATCCGATGCGGCTTCGGCCGCGCGACGGTCGAGCTGATCGCTGAACGGCAGGCGGACGATGCGGCCGCGCATGTTGCCGGTAAGTGCACGAGCGATCTGCGCGTCTTCGCGCGGGCCGAGGATGAGGGCGTGGATCGTGAGGCGCGGCAGCGCCTTCAGTTGATCGTTGAGATCCTTGCGCTCCGTGTTGCCGAGCGTCGGGACGAGATCGCTGGCGATGACGACCGTCTGGTCGGTCTTCGCCGCCGCGACGTCGCGAAGCAGGCCACCGAGGTCGGTGCCGCCGAGGAATAGGCGCGTGCGGAGGAGCTGTCCGATGGAGCGGGAGAGCTCGGCGGCCGAGCCGCTGGCAAGCGTCACGACGTCCTGATCGAACGCCTTCACCTGCACACCGTCATTCGCCGGCAACGCCGCGAACAGCTGCTCCAACGCGCGGATGCGATGCTCCGCCCCTTCCGCCGCCGAGGCCGAGGTATCGATGTAGAAGAGCCAGTTGCGCTTGCTCGTCGCCGCCTCGGTGCGGCGAACGGAGGGACGGAACGCGGCGAGATAGAAGTCCCCCGATCGGAGAATCCGAGCCCGGGAAGCCTCGGCGGTAGGACGCCACGACAGCTCGATGTCGTGGTCGGCCGTGTAGTTCGTCTCATCCATCGACCAGACGTCCGCGCTGCTCTTCGTCATCACGCCGCCCGTTTCTTCGCCCGGCAATCCCTGCCCGACAGCTCGGAAACGGAAGTGATTCATCTTCGCCGTGCCGCGGAGCGGGAGCGAGTACGTACGCTGGCCGTCGCGCAACGGGAGGAGCGTCGTGTAGGAGAGGAGGATGCGGACCGTGGCGTTGGCTTCGATCGGAAAGATGCGCGCGGAGAAGCGATTGCCCTGCTCCTGTTCGAGGAGCGCCGGATCGCGCATCTGGTGGAGGAATTGTTCGTAGACCTGGTTCGCGCGGAGGCGCTCGACGACTTCGCCTTCCATCAGCTGGCCGTTCACTTCCTTCGCGAAGCGGCTGATGGCGGCGTTCGCCGGCAGCGTGCAGCTGAAGCGGCCTTCGATGCGCCTCGCCGTCGGATTGCGGAACCGCAGCTCCAGCTCGGTCAGGGACAGCATGCCGTGGATGGCGGCGCGGGCGGAGAGGTCTTCGAGGATGAGGTCCTGGCCGTCGGCGTCGGACATCGAGATCGGCGCGACGTCAGGCGCCGCGGGCTTGGGTGTGGGAGTCGGAACCGCAGCCGGCGACTTCTGCGCGGGCACGGCGGCGGTGACCATCAAGGTGAGCAGGGCGATCGCATACTTCTTCATGTCGTCCCCTTAGACGCAGCTCGTGAGCGATACGCAACTACCGCGCGGCGCGACGCCGGCGCGGCGCCGTGTCCTGCGGCTGCCAACCGAGCTGCACGACTTCGAAATCGGAGGCCTTGATCGCCTCGAACGCGGGATTCAACAGGTCGTTGTCCCACCGCGTGTCGTACGTGCCGCTGACGTACAGGTCGCTACCGTTGTCGGCGACGATCAGGCCGTACGTCTTCATCGCCTGGAAGATCTTGCGCAGCGGCTCCGGATATCCGGACAGGTCTTTGCTCGCCTTGAGCCGCAGCCGCGCGCCCATCGGCAATGCATCGCCGTCGTTGCCCGCCGCGTGCGAGGCGGGAAACACATAGCGATTCGCGCTCCGGACCGTGACCCGGAACGCGTGACGGATGGGATCGGGCCCGTACACTTCGTCGTAGCGAATCAGTCCCGGCAGGATGGCGAGGCCCGCTGCATCCGCGGACGTCCAGCCGTCCGGCCGGCGCGTGTTGCTGTCGAGCGGAAAGATCGCGCCGGATCCCGCCTCCCAACGATTCGCCTGCGCGTTCCAACGCAGCGCGTAGAGCTCGAAGAGGATGCGGCGATCGCGATCGACGATGAGCATGTGCCGGTCGCCATCCGCGCGGCCGTCGTTGCCCGCGAGTCCGCCTTCGATCCAGCGCTGCTGCGTCTTCGCCTCGTCGGGGATCGGATAGCCGGGCGGGCGGCCGGGAGCGGCAAAGTCGCTCTCGTCGTCGTAATCGAAGACCACCGGCACGAGCGGCTGCGTGCCGGGGACGATGATGTAAGGGAAGCCGTAGATCGGCGCGTCGGCGTCTCCGCTGTCGCCGCCGAAGTCGGGATGCATGCCCCGTCTCGCCCCGACGAAGTTCAGGAACCCGGCGCTGTTCGGATCGACCGGCGCATTACTGATGTCCGTGTTCCACCAGTTCGTCGGCGGAAAGAGCGGCAACGGCTGCGGCAGATCGCCACCGCGCTGCTGCCCGAACGCGGCCCAGGCTACGAGCAGTAGAAAGAGGACACGCCGCATCACGGATCATTCTCGAAGGCCCCACGATGGTAGCCGGTGAGCGGCGTCACTGCTCCATAATCCCCGCTCATGACGAAGCAGACAGTCACGTTCGAGATCACGTCGTGGGACCAGGCCGTTGCGGAGAGCGATCCGGGAATCCTCCGGGCCACGGTGAAGAAGAAGTTCAGCGGCGCGCTGGACGGGACCAGCACCGCCGAGGTGCTGATGTATCGGGCTAGCGAGACTTCCGGGGCTTACATCGCGATCGAGCGCGTGACCGGCACGCTCGACGGCAAACGCGGAACGTTCGTGATCCAGCACGGCGGCATCGCCGGCGCCGACGGCGCGCCCGTCGCCTTCGGCAAGATCGTCCCCGGCTCAGGCACCGAGGAGCTGGCCGGAATTCACGGCGACGCGCAGTACGCGCACGACGAACAGGGAGCTCGGGTGACGTTGGACTACGAGCTCGGGTGAGTGGGCACGGCCCGCCGCGTTTGTTGCCCGACAGCGTCATCCTTGAGCCGCTTAGACGGCGAAGGATCCGTACCTTCAGGCGCAGTGCAATATCGGTACGGATCCTTCGCCCTCTTCGGGGCTCAGGATGACAACGCGCTTTCATCGACGAAACGTCAGGTCCCCTTCATTTGCCGCGATCGACAACCGAAGCTCCCCCATCGCGGGAAGGAACCCGCTCTTGCAGGCCGGGAACATCCCTGATCGGATCGCGGGCACATCTCCCTCGCCTCCGATACACACTCCGTATTCACCAGGCTCCATCATCGGGAGCGTGATGCGGTAGCGATCCTCGCTGAGGCGCTCGATGTTCCCTCGGGGCGCCACCGGCAGGAGGTGATACGCCGCTCCGGCGTGACGCAGCAGCGTGTCCGTCGTGTTCTCGTTCGAGAGGCTGTTGGTCTCGACGATCAACGTGCCGGCCTGCTGATCGACGGCAACTTCGACGGCAGTCGGACTCACGCGCGCATGGAACAAGCGAAACGCGAAGCCGGGTGCCGCCACCAGAACATCCACCTCCGTGGCATCGGCCGGAAGCTCCTGGCGGAACGAACCGTCGGCTCCGCTGACCGTCCCGACATTGACGAGCCGCGCGACGTTCGTCGGCACCGCAACGACCTTTGCTCCGATGACCGGCGAGATCGCTGACAAAACGCGTCCGAAGTACCGCGATCCAGCGCGCAAAGTCAGGCTGACTTCGGCCACTTCCTCGTCGCCCGACGGGATCGAAACGGTGGTCAGGCGGCTCTCGGCGAAAACTGGCTGGCCGGCAGCGGTCTTCACCGCCCCTCCTGCCTGCACCTGATAGGCGCCGGCGGGCAGCCCCGTCAACTCGAAAGCGCCGCGAACGTCGGACCGTGTCTGCATCCGTTCGCCGCGCTGCTCCCCCGATCGCTCCACGGTGACGATCGCTCCCGATACCGGCTCGTCGCGATCGTCTTTCACCGTGCCGCTCAACATCGCGCTGGGCAGGACGATGTCGGCTCGAAGCTTTCCGTCATCGTCGACCAGCCGTACATCTTCGACTGTGCGTTTGACGGACGGCTCGCTGTCGCTGACGGTAACGGACCAGCTGTCGCGCCCTCCCGGCAGGAAACCGCTGAAGTTGCCTTGCCCATCAGCGATGAACGTGCTGCGTACAGCGCCCGTCTCGCCTCCGAATACGATCTTTGCGCCGGGAAGTGGAGTGCGGCCGAGGTGGATGGAGCCGACGATTTCTTCGAACGGAACGTCGATGGTCAGTTGTTCATCGACGGCGGATACGACGATCTCGCGCACGGCCCAGCCATCGTCGGATGATGGACCGACGCTCACCGAATAGGTTCCGGGAAGCAGGTCGGTGATGTTGACCACGCCGTCGCGGGTCCTGACCTCTCGCGCATCTTCGAAGCGACCATTCACGTCGCGCCAGAGCATCGCGTTCCATTGCTGCAGCCGTGGCCCCGTCGCCGGAGTGATGCGAAGCGTCAGGTTGCGCGGTTTCTCCAGCAGAAGGCGGTCGTTCACGAACGCTTCTACTTCCGGCACCACGAGGATGCGCACCGAGCTCGAGAGGTTCCGGCCGTTGACGGCTTGGACCGTGTACTCGCCCGGCGCCACGCCTTCGAAGTGATAGAAGCCCCGCGCATTCGGTGTCACCGTGATCCCGAGCGTGCCCGTGCGTCGGCGATCCGCGGCGCTTGGCGCACTATCAGTGACCGCAGGCGCGAGGCGAACGATTGCATCGCTCAGTGCACGAAGATGCAGATCCGCGGCTGCAGCGACATACCCGACCACCGAGGCGCCCGGCTTCAGACGCAGTGTGCCGACGTCGTATCGCGCACCGGCCTGCAATGCGACATCGAAGCGATAGTGCGACACGTTGCCTTTTGCGCGCACCCGCACGTCGAGCGCTCCTGCGGGCACTGCAGCTTCGAATTTGCCCGTCGCCGGATCGACTGGCGCCAAGACATCGACTTGCGGCGGAATGGTTTGTTTCGGCGCTGCGTCCACGGGCCACGACGTGACCCGCACCGAGTCGGGCCTGCGCTTGCCCTCAGGAGGGACCACGACTCCTACAATCGATCCGGCTGGCCAAGCAAGCAACGTAATGCTCTTGATCCCATCTTCGAGAATCGCGCGCTGCTCGGCGTGAAAGTAGCCCGGCGCCTGGAGCAGCAGCTTCCACTCACCTGCGTTCCACGGGACGGCACGAGCGACGCCGTTGTGAATGGCGAACTCGATCGGCGGGCGCTGGTCGTCGACGGACCGCGCGACAACCTTGCCGTCGATCGGCAGCGCGCTCTTGCCTTGAACGTCGACCAGAACGTCGATTGTGGACGCTGAAGCGGCGGGCCCGACGAGAGCGAGAACGAACGCGAGAAAAAGCGCGCGCGTCATGGCGGTCTACCGCGTGTACGTGCACTGGCCGTACTTCTGACAGTACGTGATGCCGGGACCGGCGCCCTTCACCGGAATGTTCTTGCAAGCGCATCCGCCGCCCGACATGTAAGGGATGAATACGCACCGATCTCGGTCGTCACACGCGTAGCAGCCGTCAACGCGCGTGCAACTGACGAACGTACCTGTCGGGGCGTTGGGATCCTGAGTCAACGGACCGCCGCTCGGCATGGCGACGGCGCTCAAAGAGCCACAGACGAGAAAAAGGACTACAGCCAAACGAAGTCGCAGATGATTGACTCGCATGATTTCCTTCCTGCTTTCATGACAGAAACAAATCATACCAGCTCGCGCGGCAATGCACGCTGCGCTCCCCTACGCCTCCCGCGAGAAGTAGTGCATCGAAAGTGCGCAGAGGTGGGCGCCGCAGGAGCTGGGGAACAGGTGGCAGCCGATCTGGGGCGCGCCGTAGGCTGCGGGCAGGATCACGCGGGCGGCGGCGGTAGCGGCTTTGGCCGCGTCGGCGGCGTTCATTCCGTTCGCCACGCCGATCTGTGCCGCGACGGCGCCGATGTGGGCCAGCATCAGCGCCCACGCGTTGCGCGTCACGGCGGGGTTCCAGAGGCCGCCGCCGTCGCGGGTGAGGAAAATGCCGGAGCCGTCGGTTCCGGCCAGCACCATGTTTGCGACGGCGGGATCGCAGTAAAGAGCGTTGACGCTCAGCCCGGCGAACTCGCGATTGACGGGATACCACTCGTCGCCGTTGTGGGGCATGTAGAACATCTTCTCCGCCGTGAGCGCGAGCACCGTCGTCAACGTCGCCGAATTCACCACCACGGCGACGTCGATCACGTCCGTGTCGTCCATGTCCGTGTCGACGTGCTCCCAGTTCGCGCCGTCGTCGTCGGTGCGGTGGATGCCGTCGTCGGCCGCGGCGAACAGGTAGTCGGCCGACTCGTCCAGCGCCCGCACGTCGTTGCGGCCGGGGTCGAGCGTCGCCGCCCAATTCGCGCCGCCGTTGACGGAGCGGAACACGCCGCCCGCCGTCGCCGCCCAGATCGTCGCGACCGTGCTGACCGACTGCAGGATGTCCCGCACGTCGACATTTCCGACCTGGACCGCGGGGGCCAGCCAGTTCGCGCCGCCGTTGACCGTGCGGAACACGCCGCCCGCCGTCGCCGCCCACAGGTGCAGTCCGTTGGCGCGGGAGACGATGATCTTGCGCACGTTCAGATTGCCCAATCCGGTGTTCATCGGATTCCACGTCGCACCGCTGTCGGTGGAGCGATGGAAGCCGCCGGCCGTCGCGGCGAACAAGGTGGTCGCGACGCCGGGATGCATCACGATCGTCCGCACGTCGTTGTTGATCGCGCCGCCCGGCACCCAGTTCGCGCCGCCATCGGTGCTGCGGAACACGCCGGCGCCCGTGGCCGCCCAAAGGTCCTGCGCATTCGCGTGGCTCACCAGCACGGAGCGGACGTCATTCGTCGTCAGGCCGGAGAGCAGCGGCGTCCAGCCGCCGGTGTTCTGCGTCCCGGCGTAGATCCCGCCCATCCCGGCGGCGTAGAGCAACGCATCGCCGCCGGCGGGATCGGGGTTGAGCGTGCGGGCGGGAGCGATGCCGAGGCCGAAGTTGATGGGGGACCAGGCGGCGCCGGAGCTCGTCGTCTTGTAGACCGCCTTCGTCGTCGCCGCGTACAACGTCGCCGCTGCATTCGGATCCATCGCCAGCGCCACCGCGTCGACGTTCGCGAGAGCCACGTTCCAGTTCGCGCCGCCGTTGATCGTGCGGAAGATGCCCGCCGCAGTTCCGGCGAACAAATGCGCCGGGTTGGCGTGACTGAGCACGATGCTCTTCACGTCGGTGTTTGCCGGTTGGCCGGCGGTGGGGTTCCATGTTGCGCCGGCGTCGGTCGACACGTAGACGCCGTTCGAAGACGCGGCCCACAGCGTCTGCGCGTTGTTCGTCATCACGATCCGTCGGACCGAGGCGGCCAGAGTTGCGAGATGCGCCCAGTTCGCGCCGCTGTCGTTGCTCGCGTAGATGTCGTTGCCGGTGGCGGCGACGAGGTCCGCCGCGTTCGCCGGACTGACGGCGACGAAGACCACATCGAGGTGCAGCCCGGAGAGCAGCCAGTTCGCACCGCCGTCGTTGCTGGTGAAGACGCCGACATCGGTCGCGCAGTAGAGATCGAGTGCATTCGCGTGGGACACGGCTACGGCGCGGCAGTCGAAGGACGTGAGTCCGTTGCCGCGCGGCATCCAGCTGTTGCCTCCGTCCTCGCTGAACAGGATGCCGGGATCGTCGCTCACCGCCGCGTAGAGCACGCCGCCCGCCGCGCCGGCGAATCCGCGCACTTCGAATTGATTCGGCGGATGCGACTGGGGCTGGATCGGAGCCGTCGGTGTGAGCACCGCCGCGGAAGCGAGCGCGGCGGAGTAGTCGGCGCGATACGTCAGCGCGAGCTGCGTCGCCGTCTGCCCGGCTGCCTCGGGAAGCCAGACGGGATCGATGCGCGCCGTTCCGCGTGTGCTCGAGGCCGGACATCCGCTCCGCTTCGACGACCCGAATGTGATCGCCTCCGCGACGCTCACCGTCGCCTCCCCCGCCGTGGGAGCGCCGGCCGCATTGATTGCCGTCGCGGCTACGGACACCGCGGTCGCCTGTTCCGGAACGACGTGCGCCTTGGCGCCGGCGATGGCGTTGCCCGCCCGGTAAACATCCAGCCCATCCAGCGCCGCCTCGGTCGAAAGCGGTCCGATGTCCGTGTTCATGAGCGTGTCGTTGACGTGCTCCACGCGCGAGGTCACCACGCGGGCGAGTGAACCGGCCGTCTGGATCACGGCGTCGACGATCGCTGTCGCCTGCTGCTGCACCGCGACGTTCGCCGCGGCCTGGCTCGTCGCTCCGGCGGTGCCCACGGCGTTGGCGAGATCGCCGGGCGCGAGCGGTGCGCCGTTCGCCTGCTCCGCGGTCTGCGTCGCCGTCGGCATGTCGACGCCGGCGAAGAGCGCGCGGTCGGCGGCGACGGCCAACGCGCGGACGGAGCGTGGCAGCGGCGGCGGAGAAGCGGCCCACGCGCTGCCGCCTCGCGACGAGACGAACACGCCGTCATCCGTTGCAGCGGCGAGCCAGGTCGGATCGCTTCCCAGCAGCACGGAGCGAACATTCGCCGGCAGTCCGGTCGCCGCGGCCGCCCAGTTCGCGCCAGCGTCGCGCGTCTCGAACACGCCCCCGGCGGTCGACGCAAGCAACCGTTGCGGCGCGCTCGGATCGATGGCGAGCGAACGGACGTCGAGATTGCCGAGGCCGTTGTTGAGCAGGTTCCAGTTGTTGCCCGAGTCGGTCGTTCCGTAGACGCCGGCGTTCGTCGCGGCGTAGAGCGTCGTCGCCGTCGCCGGATCCATCACCAGCGCGCGCACGTCATTCGGGAGGCCGCCGGTTGCCGCGTTCCACGCCATGCCCGAATTCGCCGTCCGGAAAACGCCTGCGGCGGTCGCGACGAAGAGGTGCTGCGGGCTCGCGTGGGAGAACAGCACCGCGCGGATGTCGTTGCTGCCGAGGCCTGTGTTGCGCGGTTGCCAGTTCGCGCCGGTGTCGGGCGTGCGGTAGAAGCCGTTGCCCGTCGCCGCGGCGAGGATCTGCGAGCTCGCCGGCGAGATGGTGACGGCGCGGACATCATTGGGCAGATTCGTATTGCGCGCGTTCCAGGTGGTCCCGCCGTCTGTCGACCACGAGACGCCGGCCGCGGTCGCGGCCCAGAAACGATTCGCGTTCCCGGCGTCGCCTTTGACCTGGCGGACATCGACGTTCGCGAGCGGCTGCGTCGTCCAGGTCTCTCCTTTGTCCGTGCTGATCCACACACCGTCGCTGGTTGCGGCGAGCAGCTTCGTAGCGAGAGCCGGATCGGACGCCACGGAGTGGACGCGGGCGCCGCGGAGCGGTTTCGCCGGACCCCAGTTGGCGGCTGCGTCGCTGGAGCGGAAGACCCCATCCGGCGTCGCCGCGTACAGAACTTGCGCCGAGGCGGGATCCATCACCAGCGCGCGCACGTCGGTGTTGGTCAGACCGTTCGAGGCCGCGTTCCAGTTTCCGCCTCCGTTCGCGGTATCGAAAACGCCGGCCGGCGTGGCGGCGAAGAGATGCAGCGGATTCCCATGCGAGCGCACGAGCACCCGCACGTCGGTGTTGCCCAGATCGTTCGTGACGTTGCCCCAGTTCGTGCCGCCGTCGGCGGTGGCGAAGACGCCCGCGCCGGTGCCCACGTGCACCGTTTGCCCGTACGCGGTCACCGTCCGGATCCCGTTGTCGTTGAGGATGATGTTCCACGCGGCGCCGCCGTTGAACGAGGCATGGAGTCCGCCCGCCGTGGCGGCGTAAACGCGTTGCGCATCCGTCGGGTCGACGGCCACCGCGCGGACGTCGGGATTCGCCACCGCGCCGACAGGGCCGAACCAGTTCGCCCCGCCGTCCGCGGAGGCGTAAAGGCCGCCGTCCGTCGCGACGAGGACGCCCTGTCCGTTCGCGCTCGTCGCGATGCCGCGGATGTCCCGCCCGGCGAGCGCCGCGACCGGCGTCCACGTCGCGCCGCCGTCGGCGGTCGCAGCAAGACCTTCTGCCGTTCCGGCGAACAGCGTCGCTGCGTTCGCCGGGCTTGCGGCGAGGGCCTTCACCGGCGGCCACGCCTGCGCGCCGTCGCGGCCCGACCACTCCGTTCCGTTCCACGGCCACGCGTACAACGCGCCGCCCGCGCCGTCCCGCGTCATCGCCTGCGCCATGCGGCTCGATCCCTGATAGCCGACGATGCGCGCCGCCTCGTATGCGGCGGCCACGGCGACGTGCTCGATGCCCGCGACGCCGGCCAGGCCGGCCAGGGTGATCTCCGCGAGCGCGGTGTGGATCAGCGCCAGATTCGCGCGTTGCACCGCGTCTGCGGATGCGTTCGGGGCGACCGTCCCCGGCCCGCGCCGATACTGCGGCCACACGATCCCGACATTGCCGCGCGGACCGCCGACTGGCGCATCCGCCTCCGCGCCGGCGGTGTCGAAGCGCACGTCGTCTCCCCATCCGCGTGCGCTGTAGGGCGCGACGGAGTTCGTCGCCGGATGTCCGTAGCTGTTGCCGGCGCCGTACGAATAGACGAACGTGCGGGCCGTATTCGCAGGAAGCAGCAACGGCTGCGGGATGTGTCCCTGGAGTGCGGCCTGCTGCATCAGGGTGTGATCCCGCGTGTAGATCTCGGCGCCGTGATGCACGGCCGTCATGCCGACGCATTGCAGGTCGCAGCCGTGCGCGAATTCGTTGAGCGAGCCGTCCGCCGGAAGGAGGATGAACTGATTGATCGCGGACGGGTTCTCGATGCGGAGCGCGAGTGCCACGTTGTTCGAGCTGTTGCCGTTCAGCCGATACAGCCTCAGGCCCGTGCGCGTCACGAACGCCGGCGCGCCATTCGCCACGAGATGCAGATCGCGCCCGTTCAGCACGAGCTGCTGCTGCAGCGACACGGCCGCGGTGTTGTACTGGCGCGGATGGACCCACTCCCGCCCCAGCCAATGCGTGTCGTGCAGGATGTTGTTGCCGTTCACTTCCAGAAAGGCCGTGTCGAGATGATCGGTATCCCAGTTCGAGAGGATCACCTTCGGCGTCACGGCCTGGCAGACGTGGCGCGGCGGGTTGGGAAACGTGAAGAGATGCGTGCCGAACCCGCCGCCCAGATCGAAGTAGAGAAACGGCTGGAGCAGCTCGTTGAAGATCGCGTTCAGATTGCCCTGGCCGATGTCCGCCACGAGCACGAACGCCGTCTTCGAGGCTGCCGTGGCCGGATTGGGAAACCAGCTGTCCCACAGCGTAGCCAGGTTGCTCGGAGGGTACAGCGGCATCCCGTCTCTTACCCTCCGGCCACGAACTGACGCAGGCGGATCAGCGCGCTCGGCGGGCGCACCCGGCGAATCATCCGCACGCAGGCCAGCCTCTCGTCGGGATGCGTATCGATGAACGCCGGATCGGTGTATTGCGCGACGCGGAGGACGACCGGCACGCCGACCCTTCCGACCGAGAAGAGAAGCTCCACCCAGTTTCCCTCGTGGAAGTGAGCCGGTTGCGCGCGCTCGTCGTTCATCGGATCGTCGTCGTCCTCCCCACCATCGATGACGCCGTTGATCGCCCAGAGCTTCGCCGGACGGACGGAGAGCGTGAAATTGCGCATGCTGCCGGCCAGCGCGAGGCCGTTCATGGGCGGAAACGGCGGACCCTGGAGAGCGTCGAACCACGACTTGCGCAGGCACTGGAAATCGACGTGGACTCGCACCAGATCGTCGCCGACGATTTCTTCGTCGTAGCTGGAGATGAGCGCGTAGTACCAGGGCCGGACGAGATAGCGGCGGACGACGTTCACGCCCTGGCCGCCGTTGCCTCGAGGCTGCACCGGAAAGAAGACGTTGCTCACTCCGGCTCCTCCAGCAACTTCAGCGCCGGCAGCTCGATCTTCCGGAGCGACGCGGCGGCCGACGCCACGACCTCCTCCGCCCCGTCGCCCATCCACTCTGCCAGCTCGTCGGCCGGCGTGTCGTCTGCGCTGTAGACGCGTTCGATGAGCTCGCGCGTGGCGGAGTCGATCGCCTGCGCGTCTTCGAGTCCGAATGCGTCGCGCAGGCTGCCGACCGCCGTCGCGTACTCGTCGTCGAGCTCCGCCTCCAACGGCATCAGGGCGCGCAGGCGCTCCGAGGCGCCGGTGTCGAGGGAGAGCGGGTCGAGCTCTTCGAGCGTGAGGTCCCACTTCGCGACGTCGTCCTCGCCGAACGTCACCTCCAGCGTTCCGCGTCCCGTTTTCTGCTTGATGACGTGCTCGATCACGCCGTCGATCGTTCCGCGGAACTCCTCCTCGCCCACCTTCAGCGTGTACGGCAGATCGCGAACCACGCGGAAGCGTTCGTCCTTCACCACGATGCGGACCCGCGTCTCCTGCTTGCGGCAGCCCATCACGGCCTCGACTTTCGTCCCGCCGTTCTGCGCCGCCTCGGCCTCGATCGCGCGCTCCGCCTCGTCGAGCCCACCGCCCCCGCCCGAGCCGTCGCTCAAGGCATCGCGCTCCGTTTCGCCAGCTCCTGCCGCGTCCACCAGGCGAGGCGCGCCACCTTGCCGCTCGGCGACAGCTCGGTCGAGGCGAGGATTTCCGCGAACCAGGGAAAGGGCGGCGGGTCGGCTTCGAAGTCGGGCCACAGCGCGCACGCGATGGAGGCGAACCGCGCGAGATCGGAAAGCTCCTGGATGCCGAGGGCTTGGGCTCGGCCGATTTGGCGACGGAGGAGAGAGGAGAACTCGGCAGCTCCGAGCTGCTCGCGCAAGGCGGGGAAGCTCGGTCCGATCATCTGCTCGATCTTCGCCGCGTGGCTCTCAGCATGGGAGCGGAGGAGCGCGTCGAACTGCTCCTGGCGGATCTGCAACACGCCCGAATGATACGGGCTACTCCGCCGCCGCCAGCCGGATCTTCGTCACCATTCGGACGCAGCGCGCCTGCTTCTTCTCCCCTTCCACGGCGATGCGGAACGGCGCCTCCTTTTCGGAGAGCGGCTTTCCGTCGCGCGCGTCGGCGAGGATCACCTTGCGCGTCGCGAATGCGGCGTCGAGCTCGGGCAGCGCGAAGAGCGCGCGGTAACCATCCGACGCCTCGATCACCACGTAGTGCATGAGCGCGTTGCCGCGGAGATGCTCGCCGGCGGGAGCGTCGACCATTGCCAGGAGCTGGGAAAGCTCCACTCCTTCGAACGTCGCCGACTTGCCGTGATCGTCGATGGTCACCTTCGTCCGGGGAAGCTTCGCGATCTCGTCGGCGGTCACGGTCTTCTTGCCGGACGGGCCGGCGAGCTCGAGAGAGGGCGGCGCGGCGTGGAGGGAGAGGGCGGCGAAGAGAAGGAAGGACGGAACGAGAAAGCGTCGCATATCAACATCTTATGCGTGATCACCGTCACCGCCCGCGACCTCCTCCGGCCCTATTCTGCGCAGTGGGTTTCCCGGTTCATCGTCCCGCTGTTTCGCTCCGGTCCGGCCGTCGTACGTCCGGTCCCGGGCCAGGCAGTTATTTGGTAGAATCCGCGCACCCGAAAGTCAGCAATCGGTAGCCCGGCGGTCATCCCGGTCACGGCAGAACGTCTGCCGCTCGGGATTGCCGCATTTGCCGTGAACGTCCAGCCCAAGCCCGAGCACGAGAGACGCGAATGAACATTCGAGCCGCCCGCCGACTCCTGTTGTGCCTCATCCTCGCCTGCGCCACCCCGCTTTTCGCGGTCACCTTCACCAGCGTCCAGAGCGGTCCCTGGAGCGATCCCAACACCTGGGACGTAGGCGGCGGGCAGTTCCCGAGCGATCCGGTCAACGACCACGTCGTCATCGCGGCCGGCCATAGCGTCACCGTTGCGGGCTCCGCCGTCGCGGCCGACCTCACGTTCACCGGCGGTACGGCCAGTCGCACCGTCACCGTCGGCTCCGGCAACACGCTCACGATCACCAACGCCATCACCTTCAACGATCCCGGCACCGGTGGGATCGTCGACAAGCTCGACGCCGGCGACGGCACCGTCAACGCCGGCAGCATGACGGTCACCGGCGGCATCCTCGGCGGCATCAGCGAAGTCTCCATCGGCTCCGGCTCGGTCGTCGTCGACGGCAACGTCTCCATCCCTCTGCTCCTCGCCGCGAACGCGAAGATCACCTTCACGAACGTCGGCGTGCTCGAAGTTCGCGGAAGCCTCGAAAGCGGCGCCACCCTCACCAACTACAGCGGCGGCGCGGGCTCGCTCATCCTCTACAGCGGCTCGGCCGCGCAGAACGTCGGCGCCTACGGCTACCAGCGCCTCACGCTCTCCAAGGCTTCCGGCACGGCGACAGCCCTCGGCGGATTGACCGTCGCCGGCCCCTTCACCCAGACCGGCGGCACCTTCGATCTCGGGCTCCTCAACACCGCCACCCTCTCCGCTTCGGCGGACATCAACGGCATGATCAACGGCACCCTCGGCCTGACGTTCAGCGGCTCGCTGGCGAGCCTGAGCGGCACCGGCACGATCAACGCCCCGGTGACGTTCGCCGCTGCGAAGAACATCGCGAACGGCACCGCGCTCACGTTCGGGACGGTCAACGTCAACTCCGGCGTGACCCTCACGAATGCCGGCGACACGACGGTCGGCACCGTGGCCGGCTTCGACGGCAGCTCGACGTTGGTCAACAACGGGACTTTGCACGTCAGCGGCGCCCTGATGACGCTCGCCGGCACGCTCGACGCCGCGACGACGCCGACGAACGTCGTCGAATACACCGGCGTCGCGCAGGTGCCGAAGCCGACGAGCTACGCGTCGCTGAAGCTCGACGGCAGCGGTCTGGTCACCGTCGGCCTGATCCCCGCCATCTCCGGCAACCTCGTCGTCGGCGGCAACGTCCTCGCGACGCTCGCCGGCAATCTGTCCGTCGGCAACGACGTCACCATCAACTCCGGCGCGTCGCTGAATCTCGTCGGCTTCTCGTTCCAGGTCGGCGGCAACTTCACGAACAACGGCTCGTTCAGCGGCCTCACCTCGTCGGTGCAGTTCAACGGCTCCGGCGCGCAGAACATCAATCCGGGCACGGCGACGTTCAACAACGTCCAGTTCAGCGGCGTCGGCCTCAAGACCGCGTCCGGGCCGCTCGACGTGAACGGCAACTTCACCATCGATCCCGGCGCCTCGTTCGCCGGCGGCAGCTACACGCACAAGGTCGCCGGCAACTGGTCGAACAGCGGCGCGTTCAACTGGGATACGTCGACGATCGAGCTCGACGGAACGGCGCAGTCGATCAGCGGCAGCCCGTTCTACAACGTCACGTTCAGCGGCGCGGGAACGAAGACGGCGCTCGGCATCCTCGCGGTTCAGGGCTCGCTCACGATCAACCCCGGTGCGACGTTCTTCGCCGGCGGCGCGACGCACGCCATCGACGGCGACTGGTCGAACGGCGGCACGTTCACCCCGGGCGGCGGCACGATCTCCTTCGAAGGTACCGGCCCGCAGACGATCGCCGGCGGCGTGTTCGACAACGTCTCGTTCAGCAACACCGGCACGAAGACGCTCTCCGGCGCGGCGGTGATCGCGGGCAACCTGACCATCGCCTCCGGCGCGACGGTCCTCGGCGGCACCGGCGTCCACCTCCTCGCCGGCAATCTGACGAACGACGGCACGCTCACGAACAGCGGCAACACCTGGTCGCTCAACGGCGTGACCCAGCAGACGATCGGCGGCTCTTCGCCGATCACGTTCGCGAGCCTCACGATCACGAATCCGGCCGGCGCCGCGCTCTCGCAACACATCCAGGTCGCGAACGCGCTCACGCTCGGCACGAGCGTCATCACCACGAACGCGTATGCCGTCGTGATGAACGGCGGTGCGACGCTCAGCCGCGTCTCCGGCTGGGTCAACGGCGAGCTGAAATACAAGAGCGCGACCGGCCTCAAGACGTTCGACGTCGGGACGATGACCAGCTACGCGCCGGTGACGATGAACATCACCGGCTCCGCGGACACCGCGGTGCAGACGGTCACCACTTCGTGCTGCGCGTTCGAAGGCCCGAACCATCTCGGCCACTCCTGGACGCTCTTCGCCAGCTCGCCGATCCTCGCCGACCTGACGTTCGTCTGGCCCTCCGGCGTTCCGGGCCTGGAGACGAACTACATCCTCGGCAAGTACCAGTCTTCCTCGTGGTCGTATCCGGCGAGCACCACGAACGCACCGGCGCATTCGGCGTCGGCTTCGAACCAGTCGGTCTCCCCCTCCTCCGCGAGCTGGACGGCCGGCGAGCCGGCGAGTCTCGGCGGGCCTCCGACCATCTCGTCCTTCAGCCCGCCCTCCGGCAGCGTCGGCGTTCCGGTGGTGATCAGCGGCAGCAGCTTCACCGGCGCGACGGACGTTTCGTTCAACGGGACGACCGCTTCGTTCACGGTCGACTCCGACCTGCAGATCACGACGTCCGTCCCGCCCGGCGCGACGACCGGCACGATCTCGGTCACGACGCCGGACGGTACCGGCACGAGCGCGACGAGCTTCACCGTCAATGCAGCAGGCCTCATCCAGAGCGCGGCGAGCGGCGACTGGTTCACGCCCGCCACGTGGGTCGGCAACACCGTCCCCGGCCCGTCGGACACCGTGCAGATCAACAACGGCCACTCGGTGATGCTCTCCTCCTCGGCGAGCGTGGCCGGCATCACGATCAACGCGACCGGCTCGCTGATGGCCAGCACGACGACGCTGACCGTCACCGGAGCGGCGACCGTGAACGGCACCGTCACCGGCGCGGGCGCCGTCAACTTCACCGGTACCGCTTCGCTCGACGGCACCGGCTCGTTCGCGCCGCCGGTGACGATCGCCGGCAACACGACCGTGCCGAACACGGCGAGCCTGTCGTTCAACGGCGGCCTGACCGTGAACGGCGTGCTGACGAATAACGGCACGGTGCACTCCGACGGCATCAACGGCATCTTCGGCACCGGCACGCTCGTGAACGCCGCGAATGCGACGCTCACCTCCGGTGGCTCGATCGCACCGGCGCTCACCGCAAGCGCCTCGGGCAACTCCGTCGAATACAAAGGCGGCGCGCAGACCGTCCAGGCCACGAGCTATCACTATCTCTTCCTGAGCGGCAGCGGCATGAAGACGATGACCGGTGTCTCGACGGTCTCCGCCGATCTCTCCATCAGCGGCTCCGCGCAGGCGAACGTCGGTGCGAACATGACGATCGGCGGCTCGGTCAACGTCTTCAGCGGCTCGGCCAGCCTGAACCTCGGCGCGTTCCTGATGACCGTCGCCGGCAGCTGGACGAACAACGGCATCGTGAACGCCGTCGGCTCCGGCGTGATGTTCAACGGCAACGCGGCGCAGGTGATCCAGCAAGGCGGCTCGGCGTTCAACAACGTGGTGTTCGACGGCGCCGGCATGAAGTCGTTCAGCGGCAGCGGTCTGGTCGCCACCGGCAACGTCACGATCAACGCCGCGGCGACGGTCGACGGCGGCGCGTTCACGCACCAGGTCGGCGGCACGTGGTCGCAGGCCGGCACGTTCGCGGCCGGCTCGTCGACGGTCGAGCTCAACGGCAGCACCACGGCGACGATCGGCGGCGGCCCGTTCTACGTCCTGATGGTCAACAAGGGGACGAGCACCGCGACGCTCGCCTCGTCGACGACGGCCAACAGCAAGGTCACGGTCTCCAGCGGCACGCTCGCCCTCGCGGCGAACAACCTCACGACGACGACGCTCGACGGCACCGGCTCGCTGTCGATGACGACCGGCACGCTCTTCCTCGCCGGCAACTCGAACAACTTCACCGGCACGCTCACGCCCGGCAGCGGCACGGTCACGGTCGACGGCGGCGGCACGCAGTCGCTGCGCGGCACTACGTACTGGAACCTGACGATCAACAAGAGCGGCGGCGTCGCCACGCTCAATGGGCCGACGACCGTCAACCACACGCTCTACGTGCAGAACGGCACGCTGTCCGACGGCGGCTCGCAGATCACCGGCGCCTCCGGCACGCTCCAGATCGACAACGGCGCCACCCTCAGCCTCGGCCTGGGCGCGGCCAGCACGAGCTTCCCCGCTCCGTTCGCCACGAACACGCTCGCCACGAACAGCACCGTGAGCTACGCCGCGTCGAACAGCGGGCAGCAGATCGCGTCGTTCCCCGGCTACGGACATCTCGTGATCGACTCCGGTGCAGGCGCGGGCATCGTCAAGACGACCGACGGCGGCAACGTCATCAACGCCGTGCAGCTGGACGTCACGAACGGCGCGGGCAGCGTGACGCTCGACCTCGCCGGCAAGACGGCGAACGTCTCGGGCGACGTGACCGGCAACGGCGCGATCTCCTTTGGCGCATCCGCCGGCAGCTTGAACATCGGCGGCGCGTTCAGCAACACCGGCACATTCACGAGCGGTGTGAGCACCGTCACCTACAACGGCCCGGGCGCTCAGAGCGCGCGAGGCACGACGTATCGCCACCTGACGATCAACAAGAGCGGCGCGGCGAGTCTCAACGGCGCCACGACCGTCTCCGGCAACCTCACCGTCGACAACGGCTCGCTCCTCGCGAACGGCTTCAACCTGATCGTCACCGGCACGTTCACAAACAACGCCTCGTTCGACGCCGGCTCGAACACGATCAACCTCCGCGGCAATGTGGTCAACAACGGGACGTTCTCCGGCTCGACCGGCACGGTCCGGCTCGATGGCTCGGGCATCCAGACGTGGAGCGGCTCGAGCATCGCGAACCTGAACAACCTCCAGATGGCGAACGGCTCCGGCGTCACGCTCAACAAGTCGATCAACCTCGGCGGATCGCTCGATCTCGCCGGCGGCGTGATCAGCGTGGCGAACGGCGAGCAACTCGGCATGACCGGCGCCACCGTCACGCGCACGACCGGCTGGGTCGAGGGCGCGCTGACGATGAACCTCCCGAATGCGACGACGCGCACGTTCCACGTCGGCACCGCGAGCGGCTACGCGCCGGTCGACGTGATGCCGAACGGCAGCGGCGCGATGACGGTCCTCGCCAAGCAGGGACCGCAGCCGAACGTGATGACGGCAAACGTGCTGCAGCGCTACTGGAAGATCGTCACGTCGATCCCGAGCGCGAGCGTGCTGCAGTTCATCTGGAACAACGGCGAGGCCGCCGGCACCGAGTCGTCGTACGTCATTGGGCGCTACAACGGCACGTGGCAGCAGGTGCCGGGCACGCTCAATCCGACGCTCCACTTCGCCCAGATGAGCAACCCGACGCTCGCCGGCGAATGGACGATGGGCGAGTCGGCGGCGTTCTCCGGCGTGGCCGATCTCTCCGCCTCCGTCGTCTCCAACCCGACGTCGGTCAACTACAACCAGACCTACAGCTACTCGGTCAACGTGAACAACAACGGCCCCGATCCGGCCAGCGACGTGACGGTCTCCGTGACGCTCACCGGCGCGGCGACGATCACCAGCGCGGCGGCGGCCGGCTGGACGTGCAACAACACCGCGACGACCGCGACCTGCACGCGCACGCTCTTCAACGCGGCCGTGCCGGACATCATCACCGTGAACACGACGGCCGCCGCCTCGGGCAGCAGCGCGACGCTCACCGCGACGATCAGCGGCACCACGACCGACAACACTTCCGCCAACAACTCCGGCAGCGCCACCACGAGCGTCGGCCCGTCGCAGGCCGATCTCCTCGTGACGAACGTCGTCTCCGGCCCGACCACCGTCCCCGCTTCGTCCAGCGTGACGTTCAGCGTCACGGTGACGAACAACGGCCCGCAGACGGCGACGAACGTCACGCTCACCGACGTTCTCCCGAGCGGTCTCGCCTACGTCTCGAACAGCGCGACGGGCATGACGTGCAACCCGTCCGGCAGCAACGTCGTCTGCACCGCAGCCTCGCTCGCGAACGCCGCGACCGCCTCCGTGAACATCGTCGTCACCGCCGCGGGCGGAGGCACGATGTACACGACCGCGACAGCGTCCGCGACAGAAGCGGACGGCAACGCGGCGAACAACAGCGCCACGGCGAGCGTCACGGTGAACAACGTCTCGACGCTCACCGTCGAGAGCAACGCCGACAGCGGCACAGCCACGCTCCGCCAGGCGATCCTCGATGCGAACTCCGGCGCCTGCGTCGCCCCCTGCTCGATCCTCTTCAACCTCGGCGCGGGCCAGCACGTGATCGCTCCGACCTCGGCCCTCCCCGCGCTCACCGCGCGCATGTTCCTCCAGGGCGAGACGCAGCCCGGCTACTCCGGCACGCCGATCGTGGAGCTCGACGGCACCAACTCCGGCGGCCTGGGACTCGTGCTCAGCGCGAGCGCCTCGACCGTCCGCGGCTTCGTGCTCCGCAACCACAGCAACGCCGCGATCCACCTCGCCGGCGGCAATGCGATCGTCCGCGAGTGCTACATCGGCACGAACCTCGCTGGCGCAGCCGCCGCGGCCAATGGCGACGGCGTGCGCATCACGAGCGCCCTCAATACGGTCAAGGACAGCCTGATCTCCGGCAACAGCAACGCCGGCATCCAGATCATCGGCGCCGCGGCGAATTCGAACACGGTCACGAACAACCGCATCGGTCTCGCCGCGAACGGCACGACCGCGCTCGCGAACGGCGTCGACGGCCTGCAGATCCGCGACGGCGCGAACAGCAACAGCATCGGCGGCCCGGGCAGCTTCGCGAACACGATCTCCGGCAACGCCCGCGCCGGCGTCTTCCTCGACGCGGCCAGCGGCTCGACGAGCGCCAACGTGATCAACGGCAATCGCATCGGCACCGACGTCGCCGGCACGAGCGCGGTCGGCAACGCCACCGGCGTCATCCTCGCGAACCTCGCGCCGGCGAACTTCATCGGCATCCCCAGCGGCGGCAACGTGATCTCCGGCAACACCGTCGGCGTGAAGATCACCGGCGCCGGCTCGGACGGCAACAAGATCCAGGGCAACCGCGTCGGCACTGACGCCGCCGGCACAATCAACCTCGGCAACGGCATCGGCATCGATCTCGGCACCAGCCCGATGTCGACGCTCGTCGGCGGCACGAACGCCGGCGAGGACAACGTCATCGCGTTCAACGGCGCCGGCATCCACGTCGTCGGCTCGAAGGGTCACTCGTTCCTGGGGAGCTCCTTCTACTCGAACGGCACCCTGGCCATCGATCTCAACGGCGACGGCATCGCGAACCCGAACGACGCGGGCGACGCCGACACCGGCGGCAACAACCTCCAGAACTCCCCGCTTCTGGGCAGCGCAGCCATCAACGGCCCGAGCGTCGACGTCTCGCTGACGGTCGACTCTTCGTCGGTCGCGACGACGCAGAGCGTGCTCGTCGAGATCTACAAAGCGGCCTCCGGCCAGGGCAAACAGTCGCTCGCGCGGCAGTGCTATCTCGGCAACAGCATCTCCGGAACGATCAGCTTCCCCGCCGCGCTGGTCACCGTCGGCGACCCGCTCGTCGCTCTGGCCACGAGCTATCAGGACACATCGTGCAGCAGCACGGTCAACGACGGCACGTCGGAGTTCTCCAACGTGGTGAACGTGGCCTGCGTGCCGCCGGCCGTGACGATCAGTACCGCATCGTCGGTCTGCGCGAATTCGACCGGCAACGTCGCCACCGCTTCCGGCTCCGCGACGACCTACAGCTGGTCCGTCTCGAACGGCTCGCTCACCTCCGGCCAGGGCACGCCTTCGATCACCTACACCGCCGGCACCGGCGGCTCCGTCTCCATCACGCTCACCGTGTCGAACGGCGTCTGCTCCGGCAACACCAGCGCGAATGTGCTCATCGTCCCGGCCGCGACGCCGCCGACGATCACCGGCCCGGCGACCGCCTGCCCGAGCCAGCAGTTCACGCTCGACGCCGGCCCCGGCTACTCCAGCTACAACTGGTCGACCGGCGCGACGACGCAGACCATCACGCTCAGCCAGACCGTCGCCACGACGTACACCGTCACCGTCTCGAACGGCAGCTGCACCGCGCAGTCGTCGAAGACCGTCGGCATGGGCACCGCGCCGGCACCGACCATTACTCCCAGCGGCCCGACCACGTTCTGCTCCGGCGGCAGCGTCACGCTCGACGCCGGCGCCGGCTACGCCAGCTATCTCTGGAGCAACGGCGCGACGACGCAGTCGATCAATGTCACGACCGGCGGCAGTTACAGCGTCACGGTCTCGAATGGCAGCTGCAGCGGCACCTCCGCGTCGACGGTCGTCACCGTGAACCCCACGCCGAGCGCGACGATCTCCGCTCCGGCGACCATCTGCCCGAATGCGACCGGCGTGAACGCGTCCGTCTCGCCGACGTCCGGCGCCGCTTACGCCTGGACGATTGCGAACGGCACGATCACCAGCGGCCAGGGCACGCCGGCCATCACGTTCTCCGCGAGCACCGCCACGCCGGTGACACTCGGCATCACCGTCACCGCCGGCAGTTGCTCGAACAGCGGCAGCAAGTCGGTCGCGGTTGCGAACATCACCACGCCGACGATCACCGGCCCGACCACTTCCTGCTCCAACTCCCCGATCACGCTCAGCGCGCCGAACGGTTACTCGACCTACAGCTGGTCGGACGGCTCGCAGGTCGTCGGCACCTCGGCCACGGTCAACGTCCAGCCGTTCGTCGACACGACGTACACCCTCACGGTGACGAACGCCGGCGGCTGCAGCGCGACGGCAACGCACAACGTGACCGTCACGCCCGTCGGCCCGGTCGCGATCAACGCGCCGTCGAACGTGAACCCCGGCTCGACGAACAACGCCGCGAACGTCGCCGCGCGCCCCTCCGGCACCACGTACAGCTGGTCGATCACCGGCGGCACGATCACCGGCGGCCAGGGCACGAATGCGATCCTCTTCACCGCCGGCTCCAGCTCGACGGTCACGCTCAACATCACGATCGTGCAGAACGGCTGCACCTCGACCGGCACGCGCAGCATCGCCGTCGGCCAGTCCGCCGATCTCGTCATCGGCAAGACGGCGAACGTCGGCTCGGTGACCGCCGGCGCGAACGTCACGTTCACCATCGGCGTCACGAACAACGGCCCGAACGCCTCGGGGACGCTGACGGTGACCGAGGCGCTGCCGGCGGGGACGACGCTGGTGGCTTCTTCCGGCGACGGCTGGACGTTCACCACGCTCAACGCGAGCACGCTCAGCTGCTCGCATGCGTCGATCGCCTCGAGCACGAGCGCGCCGCCGATCACCGTCGTGCTCAGCGCGCCGAATGCGGCGGGCGAGATGACGAACGTGGCCAGCGTCAGCGGCGGCGTGCGCGACCCGTACATCGCGAACAACACCGCCACGGCCACGGTGAACGTCACCGGCGGCAATCCGAACTGCCCGACTTCGCCCGCCCAGCTGATGACGCCCGCCGCGAATGCGAGCAACGTCGCGTCGCCCGTCGCGTTCAGCTGGACGCCGGTCGCCGGCGCTGCTTCGTACGAGCTGTGGCTCTCCGTCGACGGCGCCGGCGCGCAGCTCGTCGCCACGACGGGTGCGCCGCAGGCTTCCGTCAGCGTTTCGGGCGGCACGATCACCTGGTACGTCATCGCCCGCTTCACCAGCGGCTGCGCGCCGCTCACCTCCGACGCGCGCACGTTCACCGTGCAACGCGCCGCCGATCCGTGCGCGAGCAACCACGCGGCAAGCCTGGTCAGCCCCGCTGACGGCACCACGTCGAACACTTCGGCCATCGACTTCCAGTGGACCACCGTCCCGAACGCGGACGGCTATCGCCTGTGGGCCCGCATCGACGCCGGCGCGGCGCAAGTGCTCGCCGACACGCCCGACACGATCAGCGCGCAGGTCATCCCGAACGGCCGCGTCGAGTGGTGGGTCGAGACGCGCTTCGCCGGCTGCTCGTCGCTCGAGTCGGCGCACTTCGTCGTCAACATCCCCGAAGCGGTGAACTGCGACCCGGCGCTCGTCCCGACGCTCCTCGGCCCGCCCCAGCCGTTGACCACGAACGACGGCGTCGTCACGTTCTTCTGGAGCGCCGTCCCGAATGCCCTTCGCTACGAGCTCTGGTTCTCGCTCGACGGCGGCGCGCCGACGCTCGCCGGCGCCACGAAGCTCACCAGCCTCGCCCGCGAGATCCCGGCCGGCCATCTCCAGTGGTTCGTTCGCGTCTTCGTCGATCGCTGCGATCCGCACGACAGCGTGCGCCGCGACATCTTCTCCACACCCTCAGCGGCGTGCGTGAATCGCCAGCGGCCGCTCCTCTCCTCCCCCGCCGAGAACGCGATCGCCTATTCGCCCGTCGACTTCCGCTTCGGTGAAGTCGCCGGCGCGACGAGCTATCGCATCAGCCTCCTCCGCGCCGACGGCACCGAACAGATCGTGCCGAATCGCGACCAGGTCCAGCTCGAGCCGGGAAGCTACACGTGGGTCGTCGACGCCTCCTTCGACGGCTGCACGCCGCTCCGCTCCGCGCCGGGCCATTTCGTCGTCCGCAGCAAACCGAGCGGCTGCCCGGTGCCGGCGAGACCGTCGCTGCGCGCGCCGTCCAGCGTCTCATCCAACGTCTCCTACGTCCTGCGCTGGTCGCAGGCTGCCGGCGCGTCGTCGTACGTGATCGAGGAAGCAGCGAACGCGCAGTTCAGCAACGCGTCGTCGCGTACCGTCTTCGGCACCGAGACGAACTACCAACACGCCGCGGCTGGCACGCAGCCGCAGGCGTTCTACTACCGCGTCCGCGGCGCCAGCGACTGCACGTCGCAGCAGGGCGAGCCGTCCGCGATCGTCGTCGTCTTCATCCTCCCGAAAACCGACGCGCTCGAAGGCTCCGCGCAAGCGGATGAACGCCCGGCCACGATCGCCTACGCGCTCGCGCTCGACCCGGCGCTCGCCGGCCAGAGCTTCACCGCGACGCCGAGCGCGCCGTGGCTGCGCGTCGAGCCGAGCAGCGGCGTCGTTCCCGCCGGCGGCCTCTCGCTCAACGTCACGGCGACGACTGCCACATTGCCGCTCGGCACCTCCCTCGGCTCCGTCAGCATCGCGACGAGCGCCGGCAAGACGA
>JAFAVZ010000323.1 GCA_019242175.1 Acidobacteriota bacterium | reverse complement strand
GCTCGGTCAGCGTGTACAAGCCGGTGAGATAGAGCTCGATGAATCGGGTTCGTTCTTTCACGGGACCGGTGACCTCCCAAGGCATCACACGTCCTCCCTTTCGGAGGACGTGTGTCACCCATGTTCCCGGTCTGTTCTGTCACCTATGTGCCCGGTCTGTACCCCCACGATGAAGCTGGTGCGGCCCTGCTTCGATCCGCCGGCCGAGCCGGCTGCACCAGCGCAGCGTGGCCGGCGTCACGCCGGCCGCGTACCTCTCGCGCCGCTAATCGCGGCGCGAACGTGGCAGCCAGCGCGCCGCTCGTGCTTCGGCACGCTTTGGCCGCACAGCGTAGCGTGAATACGTTAGGCCGACGCCTACTCGTGCCACGCGGAAAGCTCGCCGTACTATCAGCGCTGACGCCACCGACAATCATTCCTGCGATCGCCAAGCGAGCCAGATTTCGTTTATTCTAGAGACCGCATGACCAATCGTTTTGGCGCATTTATCGCCTTAGTACTGTTGTTTACAGCACCGGCTCTGGCACAAGCTACTGCTAGGCAAGGTGAAGCGACATCTCAAACGGACGACCACCAGCGGTTCCGCTCTCCGATGATAGTCGAGATACCGCTGCACGTCGTTGATCCTGATACTTGGGGCGTTG
This sequence comes from Acidobacteriota bacterium, assembly GCA_019242175.1. Classification (GTDB taxonomy): domain Bacteria; phylum Acidobacteriota; class Thermoanaerobaculia; order Gp7-AA8; family Gp7-AA8; genus JAFAVZ01. Next base: position 8,863 of record JAFAVZ010000323.1, on the reverse strand, counting down.
GTCCGGTGCGAGGCAGCGATGATCATGTCGAGCTATTCGTTTGCGAAGGTGTTTTTATCCGCGACGTCGCGGTTTCGGGAGATCGGATGCGCGGCTCAAAGCTGCGAATTCGGTTCCACTTAATAGTGGCTAACGAGCGCGGCGGAGTCGACAAGCTAGTGGACCTGCGTGTGGAACTCATGCGTGGTGACACCGCGCTGGCTAAAACGACGGTCAAGGATATCGATGTGGAGGAGGGTAGGGTCGTTGAACGGAATGTGGAGCTAGTCGCTGGACAAAATGAAATCACACCAAGGCCTCGGCCGACTGTTCGCCTTACCGTGGCCGTCATAACTAACAACTAGATGTGAAGTTGCGACAGGTTGTTCCTTGAAGGGAGTTGTCCATCCGGGCGACTTCGACGACTCTGGAAGTGTCACCAAACAAAGAGTCGAAGGAGCACCGGATGGACGTGCATCAGAATGCGCGAAGCTGCGCGCGAAGTCGAGCATTGCTGGCAAGACGAGTTCGAGATGAGGGCTGGTCGGTGGCGGCAGCAGCCGAGGCAGCAGGGATGAGTGCGCGACGGAGTCGAGAGTGGGTACGACGATCCGACCGTGGCGAGTCACTCGAAGATCGAAGCTCACGACCGTTGCGCTGTCGATCGATCACGAGTGAACAGCGTGAGTCGATCTTCCAACTCCGGCGCGAACGGTTTCACGATGGGCCGCATCGCGGAGATTGTGGGTGTCAGCGTCTCGACGGTATCGAGAGCGTGCCAGGGCAGAGTTGAGTCGCTTGCAATGTGTGAAGCCGCCGGCGCCGATCGTTCGCTACGAACACGAGCAGCCTGGCGATCCGCTGCATCTCGACATCAAGAAGCTCGGATGCTTCGATGAGCCGGGCACCGTGTCACGGGCAATTGCACCGTCGGCTCCAGGCAGGCCGGATGGGAGTTTCTTCACGTGGCCATCGACGATCACTCACGCGTCACCTACGCTGAGTTGCTCGACGACGAGAAGGCGGCCACGGCATCAGGCTTTCTGCGTCGCGCAGTCGCGTGGTTCGCCGAGCGAGACGTCACCATCGAGAGGCTGCTCACCGACAACGGCTCTGCCTACGTCTCGTACGAGTTCGGCGCCGCCTGCTGCGCCGGCATTCGTCACAAGCGAACCCGCCCCTACACCCCCAGAACCAACGGCAAAGCCGAGAGAGTGATCCCAGAGCCTGTTGCGAGAATGGGCCTATCGCTTCACCTATCTTCCGCTGAGCGTGGCCGTCTGCTGCCGTCCTATCTCCACTTCTACAACCATCACCGCGCGCACTCGGCGCTCAACTACTATCCACCTGTGAGTCGTCTGCCAAGGAACAACGTCCTGCAACTTCACAACTAGACACGGCAGTGTCAGGCGCTCTCGAGGTTCGCCAGTGCCTTAAGGACCGCATCTACCGCCGCTTCGAATTGTGTTGGTCCGTCGAAAAGCATCGGAGCGTTGACGTCCCGCTCGATGGCACGATAGAAATCGACGTTGCCGACAAGCCCCATGAAATTTCGCATTTTCCTGCGGCGTGCGTAAGCTACGACTGCGGCGCTAATTTTCGCTGTTGCAGCGGTCGACGTTTCACGCTTTCTTGAAGAAGGCAGATCTGTCCGAAGCTTCAATGTCGCAAGTTCACTCTGGATGTCTCCTAGCATTTCTAAAACGATTGTCTGTGCGGGCACTTCTTGCTCCGAGAGCGATGCAACCTGAAACTTGCCAAAGTTCTTTAGAAAAATCGAGTGATCCGGATTTGCCTGCATAACCCGATAGGTTTGCAAGACCTTGTCGGCCAGAATCCTCTTGAAATCAACGACCTTCCCAAAACGCAGGTCGCGAGGGTAGCCGACGTGCTCGATAACGCCGGTATCGAAGCTGTAATCTGTTTTGTCGTCCTTAACAATTACGGTAGCTTTGTCGAAGGCTAACCGCAAGCCGAGTTCGAACATTACGTTGGGGTTCTTGCCGCTCACATCACAAATGACGATGTCGGAGCTATAGATATTTTGTAGGATACGCTTCTGAATAACACCGATCTCGTCCGCGTCGCTAACAAGTCGCACCGTGAACTTGACATCCTCGATCGACTCGACGGCCTCGGTAATAATGTTCTTAACTTCAGCCCAATGCTCCTCCGTCGCTCCATCGATAGCCGATATTGGCATTATGAGGCCGCAACTTGCCGCGGTGGGCGCAACGCCCTTCTCGGAGTGAATGGTCACTTCGGTTCGTTTGCTTGGCATGGCGAACCACTATTTATAGCACGGCGGCGCTGTTGCAACGCTGGCGCGACCTGCTAGCCAACGCAACTGACGACTGGGAGCTCCTTGGCCCGGCGTCCGAGCGCCTGCCATCACGTGAGCACCCGGCGCGTCGCTCTGCTGCTGGCACGTGAAGCCTGCGCGCAGCTGGATTGGCGATGTCATTCGACGGATGCCAGCCATCGGACCTGCGTTGCTCGGGGGCCAGCGTTACCGTGCGATCTCGGAACCTTCCTGCCTATTTCACGTACGTCCAGCGATGAGAGTTTCGCTCGCAGCAGTTCTCCTGCTTGCTTCCGTCGGGTGTGCCACAGCTCCGACGCCGCGATCCGCGCCGGTCTTCGACTTTCATCAGCATCTCGTCAGCCCTTCGTTCGCGCCGATCGTGAAGCTGCCAGAGCGCTCCGGCGCGGCGTTGCTCCGAGAGCTCGATGCGGCCCGCATTGATCGAGCAGTCGTTCTCTCCGTCGGGTACAGCTTCGCGGACGAACGAAAGGGATTGCCTGATCCCGACGAACGGACGCGTGTCGAAAACGACTGGACCGCTGCGGAAGTCGGCAAGAACGCTCCGCGGCTCATCGGCTTCTGCAGTGCGAACATCCTGCGGCCCGCGGCGTTGGACGAAATCGACCGGTGCCTGGGGCTTCCGGGCATGGTGGGAATCAAGCTCCATCTCGGAAATAGTGGAATCAGCCTGCGCAACGAAGTCCATCTCGCACGCGTGCAGCAAGTGTTCATGCTCGCGGAGAAGCACCACAGGCCGGTCCTCATTCACATGCGAGCGCGCAGCGGAACAGGGTACGGTGCACCCGACGCGGAGATTTTCATACGAAAGGTACTGCCGGTAGCGCCGCATGTGGAGGTCGTGGTGGCCCACTTCGGCGGCGCGGGACCGGGGTATCCGGATCAATCGGATGAAGTCATGGCTGTATTTGCCGAAGCCGTAGGACGGAAAGATCCAGCGCTGGCGAACGTATCCTTCGACGTCGCGACCATCGTCACTGCGGATTCCGCACCGAAAGACATTGAGCTCGTCGCGCTCCGAATTCGGCAGATTGGCATCGGAAAAGTGTTGTACGGATCCGATCTCACGCCACCTGGAGGAAGCGTCCGTGCTGGGTGGGAAGTCTTTCGATCCAAAGTGCCGCTGACGGACTCCGAATGGCGGCAGCTCATTCAAAACCGGCCCTATTTCGCACGGTAATTTGGCGTTCGTATGCATCACCGCCGAACTGCTCAATGCACTGACCCGCGGCCGTTCGCTGGCCCGGCGCTGGAGCGCCTCGGATAAGCCGTACACCAAGGGCGTCGCGCCGCTCGCATCGCGTCATGTGCAGCAGGCGACGCGCCGTTCTGCCGTTCGCACGGGTGGGCCGCGTCGGCTGATTGGGCTGTCCGTTCGGCCGACGAGTCGACAGGGCAGTCATGAAGTGTGTCGGCCGGCCAGGGCGTAGGTCCAGACAGAGCTCGGAACGACTTCCACGGACGCCGACTACTCATGTCTTCCGAACGACGGCGCGCGGCATTGCCTGATCGTCGATTCCTGGAAGGGCGAGACGAGCTCGCGCGCGAAGCAGCTCGCGGATTGCCGTGCGGCTTGGCAGCTGATCGTGAGGCAACGCCACGAATGTCCTTCTTGCGCTGCCTGCAGTGGGCCTGTTCGACTATGCTGAGATCGTCATGGCAGGTCCTTCATGCGTTGTGGTCGCAGCCCATCCGGAGTCGGATGCGCAAGCTGAGCATTTCATCCGGGCCGTTGCCGGTGATCACGCACCCGATGACATTCTTTCTGTCGGGGACACCACGACCTTAGGTGGCAGCTACCAAGGCGAATCCAGACCGTTCGTCCTCGGCAGGGAGACCCTCGCTGCCGACGAGATAGAGTACGCACAGCTGGAACGGCTTCTCGGCGGCTCGATCACATGCGCGGTCGAGTTGGGTGCGATGTGTAAAAGCAGTGTCGATTACCTGGTTCTCGGAGAGCTCGCCATAGAGCTTGCAGCCAGAATGCGGGGCTTGATACTCCTCGGCGATGAAGTGAGGGCGTACCCGACGTTGGGAACGGTCGCAGTCATCACCACCGCCGAGGGTTACAGATACTCTGCGGTAGACAGCGTAGCCTTGCGCGATCTCCTGTCCAGGGGCATATCCGTGTTCGTGAAGTAGCGCAGGCGAGCCTGGTCGGCAGACCTGTCAATCGACTGTGAGATGTAGCCCAGAGCAGAGGGTTCGCTCGTGAACGTCGCAGGAGGCCAGGAGTAGACGTGTCCTGCCTGGCCTAACTGTTGTCTTCCAGTACGTCGTCCCTTTTCAAAGCGATGATCGTCCTGGCTCGCAAATCCGAAAGCCATTGCGGCGCGAGCGGTAGCATCAGGCGCGCTGGTATGCCGTGGCACCTAAAGCCGAACACAGCGGCTTGGTGATTTCGTGCGATACGCGAGCGACCAGCGCGCCCCAATCACCGACTCGGCACAGGCTGGTTGTAGTAGAACATGCAAGTCACCCGTTCGGTCTCGTTTGGGAAATCCTTCGGGAGCGCGTTGAGCGGGGACGACATCTCAATCGCCTTTTTTGCCGCGAAGTCGTAGGGCGGCACGCCGGAGCTGTTGAGGATCTCCACGTTCGTGATGCGGCCGCTGCGTTGGATCGTGAAGCGGATCGTCACCACTCCCTTGAGTCCCGTGCGGATGAGTGGCGGCATCTGGCCGTACCAGTTCACGCGGATGCGGCTCACCATCGACTGCGCGTATTCGCCCCAGTCGTACCACTGCGTCTCGAACGAGAGCGGGCCGCTTTCCGCGAAGCCGTTGTCGCCACCGCCGGCGCCTTTGTTCGGGTCCATCCCCTCCGGGCCGCTGCCGGAGCTGCCTGCGCTGCCGACGCTGCGGATTGCGTTGCGCCAATCGACGGTCGCGTTCGCCTGCGTCGAGTGGGGCTGTTGTTCCTGTTGCCGGTAGTAGAGCTGGGATGGATTCGCCAGCGGCGGCTGCTGGGCCGAGGGGTCGTGTTGGGGGGCGTCTTGCGGCGGGGTCGCGCTCGCCTGCTGCTGCGGCGCGACTTGCGGCTGGTTGATCTCCGGCCGCGCCTGTTGCGGGCGGCGACCGTTGCCCGAATTCTGGGGAGGAGTGAAGAGTCCGCTACCGTCGCCGGGGCGCGTCGTCGGTTGATCGCCGGTCGGATTCGGCGTGCTGGCGCGGCGGTTCGCGTCCGAGAACGGCGCGTTCATCGGCGTTCGATCGATCTTCTGCCCCGGCGCCTCGGTGAACTGCTTCTCGGGCTGCTGGCGCATCAGCTCGACGTAGCGAAGGCTTTCCGTCGGCTGCGATTCCGCGGTCACGGGGTGGTAGTTGTGGATGACCCACCAGGCGATGACGATGTGCAGGATGAAGGAAACGAGGATGGCGCCTGACGCGCCGATGCCGCGTGGTTTCGCTTCTACGAGGAGGTCGATCTGCTCTTCCACGCCGTGCCGTACTAAGGTGAGACGGGAGTCTTTTCTTCCAAGTTTCGATACACTTGGCGGACCGTGTCCGAGATGGGTTCCGTTCCGCCGCCGCCCCCTCCGCCGCCGGTCGAGCCGCCGTATCTTCCGCCCCCTCCCGCGGCGCCGCAGTACCCGCAATACGACTTCGCCCGCCCCTTCACGTTCGCCTTCGAAGACCCGCGTTGGATGACCAAGGTCGCGATCGGCGGTCTCTTCTATCTCGCCGCCTTCTTCCTCGTCGGCGCCTTCTTCATCCTCGGCTACTGCGCGCGTCTCACGCGCAACGTCATCGAAAACCAGCCGCGCCCGCTACCGGAGTGGGACGACCTCGGCGAATACCTCTCCGAGGGGCTTTCGCTCTTCGGGGTTTGCTTGCTGTATTCGCTGCCGATGATCGCCATCTTCGGCTTCTTCTTCGTCCCGGCGATCCTGATGAGCGCCAGCTCGGGGCGCAACGACCTGATGGAGGCGATGAGCGGCGGGATGTTCACCGTCGTCTGGTGCCTCATGGTGCCGATCAGCCTCGCGCTCAGCCTCTGGCTGCCCGGCGCGCTGCTGTTCGCGGTCGTGGAACGCCGCTTCGGCGCCGCGTTCGAGTTCAGCCGCATCTGGGGCTTCATCCGCGCGAACCTCGGCAACTATCTGCTCGCTTATGTCGTGTACCTCGTGGCCCGCACGGTCGCCGGCTTCGGCTTCATCCTTTGTTGCATCGGCGTCCTGTTCACCGGATTTCTGGCGATGGTTGTCACGACTGCGGCGTTCGCGCAGACCTATCGACTGGCCCGGACGCGATGAGCCGGGACACGAAGATCGCCGGATCGGTCTTCGCCGCGATCCCGCTCGTGATGCTCGGCGCGTCGACGCTGTGCACGTGGCTCATCGCGCACGGCGCTCCGATGTGGTTGCGCTACGCGTTCCGCATGACCTGCCACGGCATTCCGGAGCGATGCCTTCTGCTGTGGGGCGTGCCGATGCCGATCTGCGCGCGCTGCACGGCGTTGTACGCGTCGTTTTTCGCCGGTCTCGTGGCATTCGTGGTTTTGCCGAGGATCGAGGCCCGTCTGTTACGAATCGCGTCCGTTCTGGCCGTCGTGCCGCTCGCCATCGATGGAATTACCCAGGCGCTGCGGTTGCGGGAGAGCACGAACGGGTTGCGCATGGCAACCGGGACCGTGGCCGGTTTCGCCTTTGGATTGTGGGTTTTGAGCGCGATCGAGCAGCGTGTTACGACCCGTTCCGCTCGGCTTGACGCGTTGTGATCGCTGGGTTACGCTTCAGCGAATTCCATGGCATTTCAGGGATCTCTCAAAGAGCTGCCTCTCCCCGACATCATCCAACTCGTGAGTGTTTCCGGGAAGACGGGGAAATTCACGCTCTCCCGGGAGCACGACCGCGGGTACATCTTCCTGAAAAACGGGCAGATGGTGCACGCGACGGTCGGTGATCTCGTAGGGGAGGAGGCTATCTACTCCCTCGCCATCTGGAACCAGGGCGAGTTCCAGTTCAGCCCGAACGAAGAGCCCGATCGGCAGACGATCACGAAGTCGAACACGAACCTGCTGATGGAAGCCGCGCGCCGCCTCGACGAATGGCGCGTGCTGTCGAAGAAGATCCCCTCCGTCGACTACGTGCCCGAGCTGATGATGCGGGAGAACCGGCACGAGCAGATCACCCTCAACCCGCAGGAGTGGATGCTCATCACCCGCATCAACGGCCAACGCTCGATCGCCGAGATCGGCCGCGCGCTGAACGTCTCCTCGTTCGACGTTGCGAAAATCCTGTACGGGATGATCACCGGCGAGCTCGTCCAGTTAAAAAAAAAACTTGATTCCTTCAATGGACAGAGCGGCGAGCTAGTCGACCTCGCGTCGCGGATCCGCGATGTGGCCGAGGAGTACATCGGGGATTCGGCGCACAAGACGATCGAGAAGCACTTCCTGCACGCGCTCGACCGCATCATGAGCGGCGAGGGCGCGCGCGCGGTCGAGACGATGATCGCCGAGTTCGAGAAGACGGCTTCGCTGCTGCGCGGCCTCGCCGTGACCGAGCAACTGCGGTCGCGGATCAGCCAGCTACGGGCAGCGTCGTAGAACGCGCGAGGTGTCATTCTGAGCCGCGTAGACGGCGAAGAATCTCCTGATTCGCGCGAGCAGCGTCCATGCCGGGAGATCCTTCGGCGTCTGCGCGCCTCAGGATGACATCAGAACTCCGCCACGATCTGGTTCACCCACTCCAGTCAAGAATGATGCGGCGGGCGTCGCCCGCCGCTACCGTACTTCATCGGGCCGGCTGGAGAGCCGGCCCTACGTTTTCCCCCAGGAACTCCTCCACGATCCGGTTCACCCACTCCGGGCGTTCCAGGAACGTTCCGTGGCCGGTCCCGGGCAGCACGCAGAGGCGCGCGTGCGGCAGCGCGCGGTACAGCGCGATCGTGTGGTCGAGCAGGATCGCGTCGTGGTCGCCGGACATCACCAGCACGGGCGCCTGGATCTTTGCCAGCAGCGCGGGCGAGAGCTCGGAAGGCGTCGGGCTGGTGAGCCACATGTGGTTCAGCTTGCGCTCGAACGGCTTCGCCTTCGGATCGGGATGCGCATCCTTCTCGCACATCGCTCGGAGGTCGGCGGCGAGCTGGCCGTAAGGCGAGAAGTTCGCACCGCTCACGACCACGCGGCGTACGAGCTCGGGATGGCGCAGCGCGAGGATGAGCGCGAGGTTGCCCCCATCGCTCCAGCCCACGACGTCCACATCTTTCAAGCCCAGCTTCTGCAGCAGCGCCGCGGTGTCGTCGGCCATGCCGCCGTAACTTAGCGGCCCTTCCACCTCGGGCGTCTGGCCGTGGCCGACCTGTTCGATGCCGATCACCTCGTGCGTCTTCGACCACTCCGCGATCTGGTTGTCGAACGAGCCGTGGAACGTGTTGCCGCCGCCGTGCAGCAGCACGAGCGGGCGTCCGGCGCCGATGCGTTCGTAGTGAAGTGGATGAGCCATGGTCAAAGCAGCGGCGAGCAGCAACGCGCTCATTGCGCCCGCACCACCACCCGCCCCGGCTTCGCGCCGGTGTGCGCTCCGTCGCGCACGACCTGCACGCCGTTCACGAACAC
>JAFAVZ010000510.1 GCA_019242175.1 Acidobacteriota bacterium | reverse complement strand
AACGCAACGATGCGCTGATCGCCGCGCTCGATCAGAAGATCGAAAGCGTCGCCGTCCGTCTGCGCGACGTCACGAACCCTACCGCCGGCCCGGCATTCGTGCCGCGCTCGGACGACTTCCTCTATCGCCGCCTCGAAGACGGCTTACGCGGCTCGACGGCCGAAGTGCGGGAGAATTTGCTGCACTACGCGGAACGGGTGATGGCGCCGGCGATCGACGTCGGTTGCGGCCGCGGCGAGTTCCTCGATCTCTGCCGGGAACGCGGCATCGACGCGCGCGGCTTCGACACGAACGAACGCTCCGTCGCCGACCTCCGCGCGCGTGGCCTCGACGCGGATGTCGCCGGCGTGCCGGACTGCTTCGCGTCATACGCGGACGGCTCGGTCGGAACGATCCTCGCGACGCACGTCGTGGAGCATCTGCCGGTCGAGATCCTGTTCGAGTTTTTCCGCCAGTCTGCGCGCGTGTTGCGCAGCGGCGGACTGCTGATGATCGAGACGCCGAACGCGGAGTCGATGCTCGTCAGCGCGACGGAGCTCTGGCGCGATCCGACGCATCTCGCGCCGCGCCATCCTGCCGCCCTCGTCTTGCTCGCGCGCGAGCACGGCTTCACGATCGATGAAGCGCAAGCCGTGCATCCGTTCCCGGACGGGACGAGCATCCCGATCGGCGGCGACGATCCGCCCGCGTTACAACGCGTCGTGCACGCGCTCAACGCGCGGCTCTTCGGCCCTCAGGACCTGCGGCTCATCGCGAGGCGGACTTGATCGCCGAGGCGGAGCTGCTTCGGCCGGCGCTGGGACGGTATCCCGATGGCCGACGCGCTTTCGCGCCGCAGCTTCCGGCGATGCTGCTTCCCTACGTCGCGATGATGTTCGGCAGCGCCATCGCCGGTCTCGCGGCGTTCTACAACGCGATCGTCATCCGCCGCTTCGGCCTCGCGTTTCTCAGCCTTTTCCTCGGCTTCGCGACATGGTTCGGCTGCTTGCTGGGAGTGCTAAGCGCGAAAGATGCGGGCGTCGATACGGTGCTGCTCCTCATCGGTGCCCGCGTGCTGCACTTCCTCGTCGGCTGCGTCTTCTACTTCCTGATGCGGCCGCATCTCAGCGGCAGCACCTTCCTCGGCGGCCGCACCGCGCCGGTGCGCGCCAGCTACTTCGTCGCGTTGGCGATCGGCTGGTACCTGCCGTTCCGCGTGCTGCTGCTCCTGTTGGGGGCTCCGATTGGAAAATGACGGCGAGCTCGATGACGACGCGCGCGTAGTCGTCACGCTCAGCGCTGCAATGCGCGTCTCGCATCTGCTCGCCGTCGGGCAGATCACGCGAGCGAAGGAAGCGGCCGCCGATGCGATCGCGGCGGAGCCGAACAATCCGCTGAGCTATCACGCACTGGCGCGCGTGCTCCTCGCGCAGGCGGATGTTCCGGGCGCGATCGCCGCGCTCGAGCAGTCGATCGCCCTCGCGCCGGATTGGGCGGCGGGTTGGTCGTTGTACGCGACGGCACTTTTTCGCGCGGGACGTTTCGCCGCCGCGGAGAAGGCCGTGCTCGAGGCTCTGCGCAACGAGCCGGACGAAGCCGGGTACTTCACCCAGTACGGCCGGATCCTCGCGTACTGCAGCAAGAAGGAGAAGGCGTTGGAGCTGGCCCGCCGCGCGCTGGAGCTCGATCCGGACGACGAAGGCGCGCATCAGCTCTTCGCGGCGCTGCTCCACGAAGTCTCGCCGTCGAAATGGCAATTGTCCGAGGAGGTTGCGCGTCGCGCGGTCGGCCTCAATCCCGACGATCCGGACGGCTACGCCATCCTCGGCGCGATCCTGCTCACGCAACGACGCTACGACGAAGCGGAATCGATGTTCCGTACGGCGCTCGAACAAGATCCGCATCACGCGCTGGCCATCGAAGGCCTGGCCCAGCTCGTGATGCGCCAGCACCTCATCTACCGCCCCTTCCTCGGATACGCGCTGGTGATGCGCCGGCTTGGAACGCCGACGCAGATGCTCGTCGTGCTCTCGCTCTGGGTGATGGTGTCGCTGCTTCGGGCGACGATCCTCAGCGCCGAGCCGGGAGCGACGATTCTCGTCGCGGCGTATCTCGCGTTCGCGCTGTACACGTGGTTCGCCGAGCCCGTGATGCGAGCCATCCTGCGACGCAAATATCATTGGCTTTGAGACTGACCACATGGACTTGAATTCGACACTCGAGACTCTCCGGCGCGCCCTCGTGCAGACGCCGAACAACGGTTTCCTTTGGCTGCAGGTCGCGGAGCTGCTCGCGCAACTCGGGCGCGGCAGCGAGGCGGAGGAAGCGGCGCGCGAAGCGCTCGTCCATCTCGATGAAGAAGATGCGCGCAACCGCGCGCGGGCGCTCATCGCGCCGAAAGACGAGGCGCCGCAGAACGTGCTGCGTCTCGTGCGCGGCGAGAAGAAAGACGACTCCGGCGATGCGCCGGATGCGCCGACGCGGGAGTCCGTGCGCTTCGGCGACGTCGGCGGGCTGGACGAGATCAAAGAAGAGATCCGGATGAAGATCATCGTGCCGTTCCAGCGGCCGGATCTCTTTCGCAAGTATGGCAAACGCGTCGGCGGCGGCGTGCTGATGTACGGCCCGCCGGGCTGTGGCAAGACGCTGCTCGCCCGCGCGACGGCCGGCGAATGCGACGCGTTCTTCTTCAACGTCACGATCGACTCGATCCTCGACATGTACTACGGCGAATCGGAGCGCAAGCTCGCGGGCATCTTCGAGAGCGCGCGGGCGAAGGTGCCGGCGATCCTCTTCTTCGACGAAGTGGAGGCGATCGGCGGGAGCCGCCAGCAGATGCGCCACAGCCCGGGCAAGAGCCTCGTGAATCAGCTGCTCGCGGAGATGGACGGCATGGCGTCGAACAACGCGAACGTGCTCGTGATCGCGGCGACGAACGCGCCTTGGTCGGTGGACTCCGCGCTGCGCCGTCCGGGCCGCTTCGACCGCGTGCTGTTCGTTCCGCCGCCGGATGAGACCGCGCGTTTCGAGATCCTCCGCCTTCATCTGCGCGAACGTCCGGTGGCGAAGGACGTCGACGTAGGGGAGCTGGCGAAGAAGACGGCCGACTTCTCCGGCGCCGATCTCTTCGACCTCGTCGAACGCGCCGCCGAGAAACCTCTCGTCGAGGCGATGCGCGGCGGCGAACCGCGCGAGCTTCGCCGTTCCGATTTTCTCGACGCGCTCAAGAAAACGAAGCCGTCGACGAAGGAGTGGTTCGCGACGGCGAAAAACTACGCGACCTTTGCGAACACCGGCGGCCTGTACGACGACCTGCTCGACTATCTGAAGAAGTAGGCGCGCGTCACTGCGACTCCGGTGTGACGTCGACCATTTCCGTGCTCGGCGGCGGAGGCGGTGCGACGTGCGCCGGAATGAGACCGAGGAGAAGGCCGACGGCGAAGCCGATCATGTGGGCGACGTTGTCGATCTCCTGGAAATCCATCGCGAACGCGAAGTTCAGCACGACGCAGATGACGAGCTGCAACACCATCACGCGCGCCCATCGTTCGTGCCGGTAACGGGTGCGCAGCACCGTCAGGATGAGAGCGCCGACCAGCCCGAAGATTGCGCCGCTCGCGCCGAGGGAGATGCCGTTGGGCGGCATGCGGAAGGGCGTGCCCAGCGAGACGCACAGGCCGCTGACGAAGTAGACGAAGAGCATTCGTCGCGAGCCGAACAGCGTCTCGAAGGCGGCGCCGACCTGGAAGAGCGAGAACAGGTTGAGCAGCACGTGGGTCCAACCGGCGTGAAGGAACATCGCGGCGAGGAGCCGCCAGTATTCGTGACGCCGGAACGTGTCGGCGGTCAACGCGCCCATGTCATACAGCACGAGATCGGAGCGACCCGCGCCCCGGGCCAGTTCGAGGAGAAAGACCGCGGCGATGACCGCGAGCAGAGCCGCCGTCGCCGGCGCATGACGCAGTCTCATTCGAGCCACGCCGAGACGCGCCGCATGAAGAAGTGCGCGGTGCGCGGCGCGATCTCCTTCAGCCGCATGTAGAGGTTCGCCGTGAAAGGCAGAATACGCCGGTACGCGCCATCCTCGGCCGCATTGCACACGGCGCGGGCGACGCGCTCGGGACGGATGGCGAGGATCAGGCGCGAGGCGCCGGGCATCTTGCCGCGCTCCGCCTTCTCGAAGAACGCGGTGTCCGTCGTGGCCGGACAAACCATCGCGACGCGCACCCCGCGCCCGAGCACTTCATCCCGCAGCGCCTCGGAAAACGCGAGCATGGCCGACTTCGTCGCGCAGTAGCCACCCATCCGGGCGAAGCCCATGATGCCGGTGATGGAGGCGACGTTCACGATCGTTCCCGATTTGCGCGCGAGCATTCCGGGCAACGCCGCTTGCGCGCACCAGACCGCGCCGAAGTAGTTCGTCTGCATCATCGAGACGAGCTCTTCGGGCTTGGCGTCGGCGATCGCGTCGAAGATGGCGAAGCCGGCGTTGTTGATGAGGACGTCGACTACGCCCGCTGTTTCGAGGAGACGGATGCAATCCTCGCGACGGCTGACGTCGGTCGCGACGGCCGTGCAGGAAACGCCTACGGCACGGCATTCCGCAGCTACGGATTCGAGGAGATCGAGGCGGCGCGCGGCGAGAAAAAGTCTCGCGCCACGGCGGGCCATTTCGAGCGCGACGGCCTTTCCAATTCCGCTCGATGCCCCGGTGATGACGACTGTTTTTCCGTTCAGTTGCATGGCACTTTCATGTTGCCGAAATGGCAGGTTTATAGCATTGACTTCACGTTTCAGCGGCACCTATACTCGACCCACCTTCGCCGGCCTGTAGATGGCCGCACTTCGCGCAGCCAGGGAGGCCTCGATGCCATTCGAAGAAGTCAAGAAAGTCTGGATGAATGGCAGTCTCGTCGACTTCGCAGACGCGAAGATCCACGTCTTCACCCATGCGATTCATTACGGCTCGGGTCTCTTCGAAGGCATCCGCGCCTACAACACGAAAAATCAGGGAACGGCGGTCTTCCGCCTGAACGAGCATATCCGGCGCCTGTTCGACGGCGCGCGGATTTATCGCATGGATGTTCCGTTCACGAGCGACGAAGTCAAACAGGCCTGCCTCGACATCGTCCAGGCGAACGGCTTCGACGACTGCTACCTCCGCCCCCTCGTCTATCGCGGCTTCCACTCCCTCGGCGTCTTCCCCGGCGCATGCCCGGTCGACGTGATCGTCGGGGCGTGGAAGTGGGGCAAGTACCTCGGCCCCGAGGCGATCGAGAACGGCGTGGACGTGCGCGTGTCTTCCTGGAGCCGCATGGCGCCGAACACCTTCCCGGCGCTGGCGAAGGCGACCGCGAACTACATGAACTCGATCCTCATCCGCCAGGAAGCGGCGGCCGACGGTTACAGCGAAGGCATCGCCCTGGACGTCAACGGCTACGTCAGCGAAGGCTCCGGTGAGAACGTCTTCGTCGTCCGCAACGGCAAGATCATGACGCCGCCGCTCGGCGCGTCGATCCTCAGCGGCATCACCCGCGACAGCGTCATCCGCATCGCCCGCGACCTCGGCTACGACGTCATCGAAGGACTCATCCCCCGTGAAGCGCTCTACATCTCCGACGAAGTCTTCTTCACCGGCACCGCCGCGGAAGTCACCCCGATCCGGAGCATCGATCGAATTACGATCGGGTCCGGCAAACGCGGACCCGTCACCGAGCGCATCCAGAAAGAGTTCTTCGACTACATCAATGGCGACATCGAGGACCGTTACGGCTGGTTCACTCCGGTGTACGCCGATCGCCAGGCGGAAAACCGCAAACCCGCTCTCGTAGGCTGATTCCAATCGCCTCCGTTCGCCGAGGCCGGCGAGCATGTGACGCCTTGTGAACGCTTGGCCAAACAAGCGCAGCGGGCCGTGCCCGCCTCGATCAGTGCGGCACGTCGCGACCGACGATCGAGTAGTACGAGTGCTCGCCGACGATCATGTGCTGGATGAGACTGAGGTCCACCAGCTCCATCGCCGCCTTCGCCTTCCTCGTGAAGTGAATGTCCTCCAGCGACGGCTGCGGGTTGCCGGAGGGATGGTTGTGGAACAGCACGATCCCCTTCGCGTTCTCCTGCAGCGCCGTCCAGACGATCTCCCGGGTTGAGGCCGTCACGGTGCTGATCGTGCCGCGGAAAATCTCCACCCGCCGCAGGATCTTGTTGCGCGGATCGAGGAACAGCGCGCCGAGATGCTCCTGCTCCTGATGCGCATAGTTGCGGATCAGCGAGCGCGCGAGCGTGTCCGGCTCGTAGTGATTCGGATCCGCTTTTTTCTTCTTCTTCTTGTCCTTGTCCGAGATCCTCTCTTCCTCGATCACCGAATCGGTCAGACGGCGCGTCAGCTCGAACGCAGCGGAGAGCCGCGCGACCTTCGCCGGCCCCATTCCGCGGATCTTCATCAGCCAGCCGGGCGAGCGCCGTTCGAGCTTGGCCAGCCTGTCTCGTCCCAGCAGCTCCCCGGCGAGAAAGAGCGCATTCTTTCCCTCGGCGCCGGAGCCGAGCAGGATGGCGATCAGCTCGGCGTCGGTCAGCTTGTCCGCCCCCTTCTGCAGCAGCCGTTCGCGTGGCCGGCTGCTCTCCGGCAGATCGAGAATCGTGTCTTCAATCCGCATGAATCTCCTCCAGAATCGCTTCGACGATCGCCGGGGTCGCGGCGGCCGCCGTCATCGGAATCGCGTAGGTGCAGGCGGAGCTCACGCCGCTCGCCTGAGGATTGATCTCGATCGAGAGGCCGCGATGCAGCGAGACGAGGCCGGCGGCCGGGTAGACGACGCCAGACGTCCCGATCACGAGCAGCAGATCCGCCGCCTGCATCACCTCCGAAGCGCGCGTCAGCGCCTGCTCGGGAAGGATCTCCCCGAACCAGACGACGTCCGGCCGGAGCAACGCGCCGCACTCGCAACGCGGCGGAATCGTGGGGAAAGCATCGAACGCCTCGCGCACCTTGCCTTCACGCACGCAACGCACGCGAAAGAGATTGCCGTGAAGCTCGATGACGTCCTGCGAGCCGGCGCGCGCATGCAGCCCATCGACGTTCTGCGTCACGACGACGCCGGCATCGCCGAGCCGCGCAATGGCCTCATGCGCCGCGTTCGGCTTCGCCTCCCGCACCAGCCCGCGCCGCCACTCGTACCACTCCCACACCAGCTCCGGATCACGCGCAAAAGCCTCCGGCGTCGCGAGATCCTCCGATCGGAAGTTGCGCCACAAACCGCCTGCGCCGCGGAACGTCGGGATCCCACTCTCCGCCGAGACGCCGGCGCCGGTGAACGCCACCACCCGTCGCGGCACCACCCGCCGAATCGCCTCGATCGCTTCTTCGAGCATGCGACGAGGTTACGCCTGGAAGACGCGGATAGGCTCCGAATCTACGTGAGGTGGAACACTGCGCCGCCGAGGTGCAGCGCCGTTTGTGCAGTGATGAACGGGGCGTAGAAGGGGCGAATGGAAAATTGAAAATGGAAAATTTGAAAAACCGACAAGAACAACAAAGGAGAGCGGCGAAGCTCTCCTCAGTTTTTCAATTTTGCTTTTCGATTCGGACTACACGCCCGGAACGTTCTGCTCGTTGATCTGCACGAACGCCTCTTTGCGGAGTCGTTCGATGTACGCGCGGTAGTCGCGTTGGAACGTCTCGTCGCTGGCGTCCTTGCGGAGCTTGTCCTTGACCGACTCGAAGGCCGGCACTTCGGACGGTAGGCGGTTCTCCACCTTGATGATGTGCCAGCCGGAGCGGGTGGCGATGGGGCCGATGATCGTGCCGGGGTTGGCGTTGAACACGGCTTTGTCGAGGTCGGGGAGGAGCTCGCCGCGGGCGACGTCGCCCATGTCGCCGCCGTTGTCTTTCATCGCGTTCTCGGGGACGGACTTCGCGAAGGCGGCGAAGTCGGACGCGGTGCGCGCCTGCTGCCCGAGCTCGGTCGCGCGCGTCTGGGCCTGGGCGGCCTGCGCTGCGTTGTCCGGTTTGGCGATGATGATCGCGCGAAGGTGGGCGCGTTCCGGCAGGCGGTAGTGCTCTTTCTCGCGGTCGTAACGCTCGCGAAGCTCGCGATCCGTGAGGTCTTCGCGGCTGCGCAGCTCGCGGGCGAACACCTTGTTGGCGATCAGCGTGTCGCGGAGCCGGTTTTCCATCTCCGGACGCGTCATGCCGGACTTCTTCAGCGAGTCTTCGAACGCCTCGTCGGTCGTGATGCCGTACTGCTGCTTGAGGCGGCCGATCGCCTCCTTCATGTCGGTTTCCGTCACGGCGAGGCCGATGCGGTCCGCGCGATCCTTGATCAGCAGCTCGGCGATGATGTCGTTCAGCAGGTCCTTCTTCAGCGCCGCCTTCTTCGCAGCCGCGTCCGCCGGCGCCGCCGTCTGATCGATCTCGTTGTACCCCTCGGAAAGCCTCTTCGCGTACTGCGTCCGGGTGAGGATGCGGTCACCGACGCGCACGACGATCGCTTCGACGAGCTGGGCGGCACTCGCGGCCGAGGCTACGAGGGTGAGGGCGAGGAGGAAGGTGGCTTTTTTCATGGCGGACTTTCTTCAGACGTCAGGGCGCTCAACACGTTCCGCGGCGGGCTTTATTCGTTGTCGCTACGAGGGAGGGTGCCGGAGTATTTGAAGGGGAGACGCTTGGTCAGGACGGCGATCTGCATCTCGGCCCGGCTCTTCGTGACGAGCTGGGCCATTTTCTGACGAACTGCCTCTTCGCGCAGCCGTTCGCGGATGACCGGCGCGGCGGTGTTGATGTCCACCACTCCCGGGCCGCGGCGTTCGTCCACCTTGAAAACGTGGAAGGTCGAGTCGGTGCGGATGACGTCGCTGACGGTGCCCGGCTTGAGGCTGAAGATCACGTCCTCGAACATCTTCGGCAGCTCGCCGCGGCTGACGTAGCCGATCTCGCCGCCTTTCTTCGCGTTCGGGGCCACCGAGTATTGGGCCGAGAGATCTTCGAACGAGGTGCCTTTTCGCAGTTGGGAGGCGATCTGGCTGGCGAGCGTTTCGTCGTGGACGAGGATCTGCCGGACGCGCACTTCTTCGCCGCTCTTGAACTCGTCGGGATGGCTGTCGTAGTAAGCGCGCAGCTCCTCGTCGCTCGCCTCGGGGATGTCGGTCGAAAGATCGGAGATCAGCTTCTGGCGGCGCATTTCATCGCGCTTTTCGATGACCGTCGATCCCGCTTCGTTGCGCACCGCGGATGCGATCTTCTCCGCCGGCACTTCCACGCCGTGCGTAGCCGCGTACTCGCTGAGGACGATCTCCTCGACGTACTGATCGACCAACGCGCTCGCCACTTCAGGCGTGACTTGCGCGAGCTCGGTGCCGGTGTTGCGTTCGAGATAGCGCTTGAAGTCGGCCAGCGTGGCGTTGCGCTCGCCGACGCGTACGACGACGTCCGGCGGGATGGACGGCTTGCTCTTGCACGCTGACGGAAGGCAGGCGGCGAGGATCAGCAGAAAGACGAGGGGGCGGCGCACGGAGCGCGCGGAGTTTAGCAGAAGTGCCTAGCGCAGAAATGGATACGGGTTCACGGCGCCGCCTTCAAAACGGTAAATTCCGTAGTGGAGATGCGGTGGCAGCAACCGGCGCGAGGGAGTCATGCGAGATGGTACGGAGCGCGCGTGGCCGTGTCATCCTGAACAGCGAAGACTGTGAAGGATCCGCACCGATCTTGCCCTGCGCCTGAGGGTACGGATTCTTCGCCGTCTGCGCGGCTCGGAATGACACCCCTAGGCCGCGATGCCGCGTAGCAGCTCTTCGATCGCGACGATCACTTCCGTCCCCCGCGCCTGCAGCGGGAAAGACAGCACGCCGTTCGGCGAGAACTTGACCTGCGGGTTGGCGCCGATCATCTGCAGCAGCTTGTTCGGATCGACGCGCGCGTTCGCGGACAATTTCGCGATGCCGCGCGCACCGTCGCGCACGATCGAGATCACGCCGAGCTGTTGCGCGAAGCGTTTCACCCGGACGAACTGCAGCAGGTTCTCGACGTTCGCCGGCAACGCACCGAAGCGGTCGCGGATCTCCGTGCGGATGTCGTCCAGGCGCTGGTCGGTCTGCGCGGACGCGATCTTCTTGTAGAACGTCATGCGCAGGTTCTCCTCGGCGATGAAGGACTTGGGGATGTAGATGTCGACGCCGAGGTTCATCGAGGTCTCGACTTCTTCCTCGATGCGTTCGCCCTTCATCTCCCGAATCGTCTCCTCGAGCAGCTTCGTGTACATCTCGAAGCCGACCGCCGCGATCTGACCGGACTGCTCGCCGCCCAGAATGTTGCCCGAGCCGCGGATCTCCAGGTCGCGCGCGGCGATGCGGAAGCCGGCGCCGAGGTCGGAGAACTCCTGGATCGCGCTCAGACGCTTGCGCGCGTCCGATGACAACACGCGATCGCTCGGCACGAGCAGATAGCAGAAGGCGAGGCGGTCGCTGCGTCCTACGCGGCCGCGCAGCTGGTAGAGCTGGGAGAGGCCGAAGCGTTCCGCGTGATTGATGAGGATCGTGTTGCAGGCCGGGATGTCGATGCCATTCTCGATGATCGTCGTGGCCAGGAGCACGTCGAACTTGCGCTCGATGAATGCGAGCATCGCGCGCTCCAATTCGCGCTCGTCCATCTGGCCGTGGCCGACGATCACGCGCAGGCCGGGCACGAGCTTCTCGAGGTACTCCTTCATCGCGTAGATCGATTCGACGCGGTTGTGGACGAAGAAGACCTGGCCGCCGCGGTCGATCTCGAATGCGATCGCGTCGCGGATGAACTCGTCGTTGAACGGCACGACCGCGGTCTGGATCGCCAGGCGATCCTTCGGCGGCGTCTCGATGACCGAGATGTCGCGGATGCCCACCATCGACATGTGCAGCGTGCGCGGGATCGGCGTCGCCGACATCGCCAGCACGTCGATCGCCTTCTTCACCTGCTTCAGCCGCTCCTTCTGCGCGACGCCAAAGCGCTGCTCCTCGTCGATGATCATCAGGCCGAGGTCTTTGAAGTTGATGTCTTTGGAGAGGACGCGGTGCGTGCCGATGATCACGTCCACTTCCGCCGACTCCAGCTTCTTCACGATGTCTTTCTGCTCTTTCGCCGAGTAGTAGCGCGTGAGCAGATCGATCGTCACCGGGAACGACGCGAAGCGGCGCATGAACGTGCGGTAGTGCTGGAACGCCAGGATCGTCGTCGGCGCGAGCACGGCGACCTGTTTGCCGTCCATCACCGCCTTGAAGGCCGCGCGCATCGCCACTTCGGTCTTGCCGTAGCCGACGTCGCCGCACAGCAGGCGATCCATCGGCTTGCGCGACTCCATGTCGTGCTTCACGTCGTCGATCGCCGCGAGCTGGTCTTCGGTCTCGTCGAACTCGAACGCGTCTTCGAATTCGAACTGCCACGGCGAGTCCTTCGAGAATGCGTGGCCCGGCACCATCTGGCGCGTGGCGTAGAGCTTCAGCAGCTCGTCCGCCATGTCTCGCATCGCCTTCTTGACCGAGGCTTTCGTCTTGGCCCAGGAGGTGCCGCCGAGCTTGTCGAGCTTCGGCGCGGTGTCCGTGCCGCCGGAGTACTTCTGGATGAGGTTCAGGTTCTCCATCGGCATCAGCAACTTGCCGCCGTTGGAGTACTCGAGCTCCATCACCTCGCGCTCGGTTTCGCCGAAGGGGATGCGTTGCAGGCCGACGAAACGGCCGACGCCGTGGTCGACGTGCACGATGTAGTCGCCCGACTTCAGGTCGCGCAGGTCGGTGATGAATGCATCGGTCGCTTTTCGGGTGCGGCCGCCGACGCGCGTGGAAGTCGGCGGCTCGAAGAGGTCCCACTCCGAGTACACGACGAGGCCGACTTCATCGAAACGGAAGCCGCGCGCGAGGCTGCCTTCCGTCAGCACCAGCTCATCGCGCAAGCCCTTCGTGTCGTCCGCGTACGGAACGTTGAACTCCTTGAGCAGACGCTCGACCTTTTCGTGGCCGCCTTTCGTCGCGTGGAAGAAGAGCTGCTTGCGCCCTTCGTCGTATTCGCGTTTCAGGTCGTGCGTGAATTCGGGCAGTCGATTCGAGTAACGCTCCACCTGCGGCGCGTGCAGACGGAGCTCCGTGAACTCCCGACGCTCACCTGTCATCCTGAGGTCCGTAGAGGGCGAAGGATCCCTACCGCTCTTGCCGGGAGATCCTTCGCCGTCTCCGCGGCTCAGGATGACACCGCCGCGGATGTGCACTTCGCTCAGCGCGACACGCGCGCGGCCGACGAATTCGAGGATGCGGTCGCCGGGCGTGACGAGGCGATCCGGCGCGTACACCGCACGCCCTTTCTCCACCGCGCCTTCGTATTCGGTTCGCAGCAATGATTCGTACTTGGCGACCGCCGTCGTGATCTGGTCCGGCTCGATGAGTGCGACCATCCAGTCGTTCGTCAGGTAATCGGCGAATGCGACGGAATCGCTCGCGAGCGGCACGTAATGCTGGATGCCGGGGAACGTGCCGGACTCGTTGAGGCGATCGATCTTCTCCGCGAGGTCGCGTTTGTAGATCGGATCGTTGAAGTCGACGGACATCCGCCGCGCGAGCGCGGTGCGGATCTCACGCGTCAGCGGGAACTGCGTCATCGGATAGATCGCGACCGGTCCGGAAGCCTCCTCGGACCGCTGTGTTTCCGGATCGAACCAGCGCAGCGTGTCGATCGTGTCGCCGAACAACTCGACGCGGATCGGCTTCGCCGTGTTCGGCGGGAAGACGTCGAGGATGCCGCCGCGGAACGCGAACTCGCCCGCCTCGCCGACGAGGTCCGTCCGGACGAAGCCGTTCTCGACGAGCGTCTGCAGGATCTGGTGGACGTCGATCTCCAGGTTCTCCGCCACCGCCACCACCCGCCGCCGCAGCTCCTCGGCGCGGGGAAGCCGTTGGAAGAGCGCGCGGACGGGGATGATGAGCATGTCCGCCGCGGAGTCGACGAGCATGCCCAACGCATGGATTTCTTCGCGGGTGACGCCGAGGGAGGGGCCGACGTCCTGATAGGGCGAGAGGGAGGGCGAGGGGTAGACCGAGACGCATTGCGGATCGGCGTGGAACAGGCGCAACGCGGATTCGAAGTCGGCGAGCGCCGCGTCGCCGGGCACGATCACGGCGATGCGCTTCTGCGCCGCCTGGTGCAACGAGGCGAGGATCAACGCCCGCGCTTCTACGGAAGCGCCGGTGATCTCGATGCGCTCGCTTTCGTCGCGGATGCGCTGGAAGAGCGAACTGGCGACGACGGAGGCGCGGAGCTGGGCGATGAGCTTGTCGGTGCGCATGCGCAGGGAGGCGAATTGTAGTGAACCTGGCAGCCGGCGGCGCCGTTTTGCAGCGGGTGACGATTCGCCGCCGCTTGCTCTGCACGCTGGGCGCCACGCTGGGCGCCGCCGCACTCGGTCCCGGGCGCGGGACGGCAGCGCCTTCGGGTCATCTGCCGCGCGGTCCGAGCGCCCTCACGGCGCGAAGTAGCCCCGGATCGTCCGCGCCGTGAGCTTCGGCGACGCCAGCACCACGCGCACCTTCCGCCACTCGTTGTGCTTCGCGTAGTCCGTCACCTGATAGCGGATCGCGAACTGCGCGCGGAGGTCCTTCTCGATCTCACCGTAGCGCGCGGCGAGATTCTGTTGCGAGGCGGTGGCGACGAAGCCGCCGGTCTGCGTTGCCAGATAGCGCAGCCGGTCGAGATCCTTGTCCTGCTCCGTTTCGCCGGTGTCGTAAGCGATGAAGTACAGTGGGATGCCGGCCTCGCGCGCCTTGCGGTCGACGTCTTCGAAGCTGGCCATCGACGACGTGTCGCCGCCGTCGGTGAGGATGACGATCGCGCGGCGGTTCTTCTCGTCTTTCAGCTCCCGAATCGCGGTGTCGATTGCGTCGTAGAGCGCGGTTTGCCCGAGCGGTTTGATCGAGCCGAGCGCTTGCTCGACCGACATTTTGTCGCTGGTCAGCTCCTGCATGCGCCGCGGGACGTCGCGGATGGCGAAGACGGCGCAGCGGTCGGTCGCGCGCAGCGTGCGCTGCACGAAGCCGGTCGCGGCTTTCGTCGCATTCGGAAGCTCATACGTCATGCTTCCCGACGCGTCGACGAGCAGCGCGAGCGAGATCGGCTGGTCGAACGCCTTCCCGAACTCCAGGATCGTCGCCTCGGAATCGTTGTCCATGATGCGGAACGCGGAGCGGTCGACGTCGACGCGCGTGGTGCCGTCGCGATCGACGACCGAGACGAAGATCGGGACCGTGCGCACCTCGACGGATTCGACGTGGACGTCGCCGGCGGCGGACCAGAAGTCGGCCGCTTCTTCGCCCGACTTCGTGCGCGCCGTGATCTGCACGAATCCGGTCTGCAGCACCGCCGGCGGAACGGTGATGCGATACGGCGCCTCTTTGACCGAGGAGATGAGCGTGCCGGCGTCCCACAGCTCGACGACCGTGATCGGGTCTTCCTTCGGCGACGTCGCCAGCGCCTCGAAGAAGCCGTGCGCGGCGTCGACGGCTTTCACCTTCACGCTCAACGGCAGGAGACCGCGGTTGATCGTCTCGCTCCACTGCACGCGTTTCCTGTCGGCGCTGAGCGCCTGCACCCAGATCTTGTGCTCGACCGCTTGCGGCCCGAAGTCGACCGTCACGCGATAAGGCGAGCGAAGGTTGTCGGCGAGCTTCTGCCCGTCGAGCAGAATCGTGACCTTCGCATCGTCGAAGCCCGGATTGACCGTCAGCTCGACGACGCCTTTGTATTCGGTGTTGTGATTGGAGCTCGCCGCATCGCGGCTGAGGAGCAGCTGCGTCGTCGCCTGGGAGGCGGTGGCGAGGAGGACCGTGGAGAGAAAGACTGCCGCGACTCGTGCTGCTTTCATGAGGCACCGCCGTTCGGGTTATGTGGTCATGATCTCCTTCGTTCCCGGCTCACCAATCAGCAACATAGTTGCCAGGCCGGCACGGCCGGCGGCGTGGGTCGGCTCCGCCTTCGCTGCTCTCTCCGCCTGAGGGCACTTCCCGCCGTCTTTAACGGCTTGCCGTCTGCGGGCTGTCTGCTCCATAGATCCGCTTGTACTCGAATCGGTTTCTCGTGACCGTCTTCACGTAGAGGCGGGTCTCGGCGAAGGGGATCGACTCCACGAACGTGTCGAGGTCGTCGATCGGCGTCGCCGCGAGCCAGCGTCCGACGGCTTCTTCTCCCGCATTGTAGGCCGCAATCGCCAGCACGTCGTTGCCATTCATCAGGTCGAGCTTCTGCCGGTATTCGGCCGCTCCCACCGCGATGTTGACGGTCGGATCGAACAGCGTCTCGCGCGTCACCGTCGCCATCCCACCCTTCTGCGCGATCGACGCCGCCTCGGCGGGCATGATCTGCATCAACCCGACCGCTCCGGCGTTCGAGACGGTCGTCGGCTCGAAGCCGCTTTCCTGGCGGATGATCGACGCCATCAGGTAAGGATCGACGTTCCGCCGAGCCGCCTCGGCGCGGATGTTCTCCCAGTAATTCAGCGGAAAGAGGATCTCCCAGAAACGCGCCGGGATGTTCTCTCCGCCATGGCGCACGAACTCGCGGAAGCGGCGCTGCAGCACGCCGTTCGCCTTGAACGGCTCGCCGCCTTCGACGTAGATGTCGGCGAGCATGAATGCGAGGCCGAGGTTGTCCGGATGGGAGGCGGCGGCGAGCTTCATTTCGCGCGCGGCTTCGCGATGCAGCTCGAGCGCGCGCAACTCGTCGACGACCGCCAATCGCGGCTCGTTCACCGCCGCGACGTCCGCGGCGAGATCGGGAAAGCGTTGGCCCGGCGTCGCCGGCACGCTCACGTTCGCGATCTGCCGCGCGCGGTAGCTGTAGTAGCTGAACGGATAGAGCTCGATGAGCCGCCGGAAGCGTGCGTCGCGTTCGGCGGTGCGGCCCAGGCGGTCGAAGATCTTGCCCGACCAGAAGAGCGCATTGCTCGTGTAGTCGGCGTCGGGATACGCGGCGATGTAGCGATCCATCACCGCCAGCGCCTCGTCGAAGCGGCCGGCCTTCGTCAGCGTCCAGGAGAGCGTCCAGAGATTCTCGGCGTCGGTGCCCAATGCGCCGGCGTCGATCGCCGCGCTGAGATTGCGCACCGACTCGTCGTAGTTCACGACGTCCGAAACGTAGTACTTCGCCCGCAGCACCTTTGCCTCGGTCGCCTGCGCGCTGGTCGGGAAGTCCTTCTCCAGTTGCTTCAGGCCGGCGAGGAAGATCTGCGGCTGATCGTCGCGCCACGCGGCGCGCGCTCGCAGCATCACGAGCGCCGGATCGGTGAGCTTGACGTTCGCCGTCTCTTTCAACAGCTGCGTGTACTGGCGCGAGTTGAACTGCGAACGCCACCGCAGCGCGCGGAACGCGTCCGTTTGCGCGGCGTTCGGATAACGCGCCTCGAGACGGCGCATCAGGTCGAAGAAACGGTCGTAGCGATCGTTGCGGGCGAGCTTCGTGGCGATGTCGAACGCGGCGTCGTACGGCACGCGATCGAGCAAGCCTTCCGCAACGCGGTCGTAAGTGTCCTCGGTGAAGCGTCCATTGGGGAACTGGGTGAGGAGCCGCATGCGGATGGCGACCGCGAGGTCGTTGCGGTTCGCGGCGGCGAGCCCTTTCGCGAGCGCGACGAAGTCCGGCTCGGTCAACTCGTCGATCGCGATCGGCGCGGCCTGCGCGTATGCGGCTTCCGTCGCCGGAACGTCGCCGACGCGGGCGAAAAGCGCGGGAAGGCGCAAACGCGCGACGGTTGCCGCGGAGCTGTCCGGCGCCGTGGCGATGATCTCCGACGCGACGGCCGCGGCATTCGCGAAGTTGCCGCGCTGCATCTCGACGTCGACCAGGCGCAAACGAAGGAACGGCGCGACCGGACCGTCCGTCCCGGCGGCGCGCGTCAGCGAGCCGAACGCGTCGTCCCAACGTTTCGCGTCGTAGTGCTGGAGCGCGAGCAACGCGAGCGCGCGGCGATGGACGACCGGATCCTGCGACTTCGCCAGCTCGTGCAGCCCGGCTTCGTAGAGGTCGAGCTTGCCCGCGATGCGCAAGGCGCGCGCTTCTTCGAGCGTCGTCACCGGCGGGGACGCCGGCTCCAACGCGACGACCGGCGCGGGCGCGGCCGAAGGCGGGGCGGGCGTCGTCGTCTTCGCGCACGCGCAGCCAAGAAGCAACAGCCCAATTCCGAGTCCCCGTTTCATCCCACCCTCCGGATCCACCGCCCGTCGACTTCCTCGAACCCCACGCGCGCCAGAAAAATTGATGCCTCGCCCGGCTGCTCCACGACGAGCGCGAGGCCCGACTGGCGCGCCGTTTCGTCCAGCATGAACCGTCCGATCCGTTTGCGTCGCAAGTCTTCGGCAACGAACACGTTGTCGATGCGCAACGCTTCGTCCAAACGCGTCACCGCGACGACCGCCACGAGTTGTCCGACCAATTTGCCAATGTAGCCCTCGGCGGGAATGAAACCGGTGAGCTGGCGCACCGAATCGGCGTCGGAAGCTTGCATCGGACGTACGAAAAGTCGTTGGCCTTTCATGCTGATGACTGATTTTAAATGCGCTTACAGCATGAAGGGCCACTCAAATAATTCTTGACAAAACCCGGCCCCCGCTTACACTTCGACTACTCCAGCACCGAGAAATTCAGCAACGAAAGTGTGACAACTATGAACGGTCAGCAGGCGATCGCCGAGTTTCTCCAGCACGGCCAGGCAGTGCGGAATCTCTCCGACCGCACGCTGCGTGCATATCAGTCCGATCTGACCCAGTTCCACGCGGCGATCAACGACACGAAAATGGTCGACGTCACGCCCGAGGATCTGGATGGGTATCTCGACAAGCTTGGTACGGGGCCGTATCGCGATACGTCTATCCGACGCAAAGTCGCCGCCCTCAAAGTTTTCTTCCGCTACCTCGAAGAGCAGGGAATCGTTCACGAGTCGCCCGCTCGCAAGCTCAAGATCAAACGCCCCGTCGAGAGCCGCGTTCCGACCGTGCTCTCCGGCCGCGAGATCCGCTCCCTCCTCGCCGCTCCGAAACAGCAGATCGCCGACTTGGCCGCCATGCGCGACCAGTCGCCTGGCGGACGCAACCGTTACTTCTGCGCCGTCCGCGACAACATCATCCTCGAGCTCCTCTTCTCGACCGGCATCCGCATCGGCGAGCTCGTCGCTCTGAACGTGGGCGACGTCGACCTCGATCACAAGCAAATCCAGATCACCGGCCGAGCCACCCGCGGCCGCATCGTCGCCCTCACCTCGGAAGGCGTGCTCGCGGCGATGACGAACTACCTCGACCTCCGCGCCGAACGGACGCTGGAGACGAGCGCGCTCTTCGTCGGCCGGTCCGGAACGCGCCTCACGATCTACTCGATCGAGAACATTTTCAAGAAGCACGTGCGGATCGCGGAGATCAAACGCCACATCACTCCGCACGCGCTGCGCCACACGATGGCCGCGATGCTCGTCTCGTCCGGCACGGACATCCGCGAAGTCCAGGAAATCCTCGGCCACGCTTCGATCCTCTCCACCCAGGTGTACGCCAGGCTGCCGATTCAGAAGAATCGCCGCCAGCACATCATGGTGGAGCCGCCGATGCCGACGTCGACGATGCCGAAGCTGGCGATCAAGAAGCGGCCCGAGTAGCTTCCACGTACACCATCGGAACCGTCATCGAGAGCGGCGCGGTCGCGTTCAGCTTCTGCTCCAGCTCCGCGAAGACGCGTTCCTGATCTTCAGGCGCGACGACCTCCCGCCATCCTTGCAGGAACCAGAAGACGAGCGGATGACGCAGCATCGCCGAGCCGTCGAGGAAGCGCAGCTGGAACGAGCGCTCGACGACGCGCGTCACCTCGAATCCGGCGCTTGCGATCCGCGTGCGCAGCGACGCGACGGTGCCGCGATGCGCCTCATCCGATTCCAGGCGGGCCTTGTCCGGAACGAGCTCGCGGAAGACGTCGTAAAACTCGGCGAGATGGCCGCGCACGTTCGTCGTCAACGCGAGCCGCGCGCCGGGACGCGCGACGCGCGCGCACTCGGCGAACACGGTCTCCGGATGCGCGAAGTTGTTGATGCCGAGGTTGGACACGATGAGATCGAAGGATGCGCTGCGGAACGGAAGCTGGTGGCCATCGGCCTCCGCCAGCGATGCGTTGCGCAGCCCCTGAAACGCGGTCCGTTTTTGCGCCTGATGCAGCGCCGCGCTCCAGACGTCGACGCCGACGAAGCGCGCCTTCTCGCCGTGGATCCTTGCCAGCTCGAGCAGCGGCAAACCGGTCGCGCAGCCGATGTCGAGCGCGCGGATGCCGGGCCGCAGCTCCAATTCGTCGAGCATCAGGAACGCGAAACGCGCGCCCCACAACGACGCCTCGTCGAAGACCGGCGCCAACGCGTTCATGTCGACGCGGCGACGCAGGTACTCGGTCATCGCGTGTACTCCAGCCGTCCGTCGAGCGGATTCGCGAACCCGATCGCTCCGTCGCCGCGCAGCACTTCTTCCGTCGTCCAGACTTCCGTCGTCCCGTCCGCGCGCAACACCGCCGCCTGCCGCCGCGGATGCGTGCGCCGCGACGAGTAGTGGATGACGAAGCTGCGCCGCGTGAGCCGCTCGTCTTCCACCGCCCCGCCGCCGTGCATCAGCGCCGAGTGCCAGAGAAACG
This sequence comes from Acidobacteriota bacterium, assembly GCA_019242175.1. Lineage (GTDB taxonomy): Bacteria > Acidobacteriota > Thermoanaerobaculia > Gp7-AA8 > Gp7-AA8 > JAFAVZ01. The sequence goes on along the minus strand of JAFAVZ010000510.1, from coordinate 1,111 downwards.
CCTCGCCGCGCTTCGGCGCGAACGTCTTCGTCTCCAGCTTCAGCGTCGCCATCGTCTCATCATGAAAGCGCATCGCCTTCTCGACGTCGCCCGCGCCCATGTGCTCGTAGTCGAACACGTACTGATTCGGCGCAAACTCGTAGAACGGCATCTTGTGCGAACGCGGCACGTACAACAGCGCGCCGGACCGCGGATCGATGTCTTCCAACGCGATCCACACCGCCGCGAGATGTCCGAAGAGCGGCGTCGGCACGACGATCGAGTCGCGATGCAGCGGCTGCTGGCTGCCGTACTCGAAGAACAACGACTGCGTCGCTACCGGCTGTTCGTCGAGGATCAGCTCCATCCAACGATGGATCTGCTTGTCGAGATACAACCGCCGCGCGACTTCCGAATACGAGTGCAGGTCGTGGATGCGGTACTTCGGCTTGCGATCGTGCTCCGCATTCGCATCGCGAAACCGCTTCGGCGCCGTGTCGTACGCGACGCTCACGTTCTCCGGCCGCTCTTCCCAAAGCCGATCGACGTCGCTCAGAAATCGTTGCGCATCTTCCGCGGTGAGATCGGTCTTGATGAGGAAGTAGCCATCGTCCGCGAACCGCGCGAGCTGCTCCGCTTCTGCGTCCGTGATCGCATCCGCTTTGCGCTTCGCGGCGATCTTCTCGTGTGCGTCAGGCTGATCGAGCCAGATGGCTCCCGGGATAGGCGACATAGCCGCGGAGTATACGTTCGTCATCCTGAGCCGCGCAGACGGCGAAGGATCTCCGTACGCTAGGTGCGCGGCGCATACCCCACGGTGTCATCCTGAGCCGCGTAGACGGCGAAGGATCTCCCGGCACGTGCGCTCAGCGCCCGCATCAGGAGATCCTTCACAGTCTCCGCTGTTCAGGATGACACGGTGCCCGGCACCCATCTCCTGCTTTAGCTTCGCAACGACCTTCTCACGTATGGCGCGTACCGGCCGGTGTCATCCTGAGCCGCGTAGACGGCGAAGGATCCGTACCTTACGTGCGCGGCGCGAGATCGGTACGGATCCTTCGCGCTCTGCGGCGCTCAGGATGACACGGTGCCCGGCACCCATCTCCTGCTTTAGCTTCGCTGCGACCTTCTC
>JAFAVZ010000316.1 GCA_019242175.1 Acidobacteriota bacterium | reverse complement strand
CGCGATAGCGCGCACTCGATCCTCGCAGCTCGTTGCTCGCGCGGAGGCGATCGAAGCAAGACGGGCAGTACGAGCCGGTGCCGACGTTCATGTCGCACAGCGAGCAGATGAACAGGCCGCAGCGCTGGCACGTCGTGACCGCCGCATTGCGCGCGTGATTCGCGCACGCATTCGCGCCGTCGACGACCGCCATCACTTCCACGATTTTCGCGCGCCGCTGCGGCGGGTGGAACGCCGTCGCCTCGAAGTCGCGGCTGCAATCGGGACACTGGATGATGCCGCTGCGCACCCAGTCGGCGGTCAGCCGCGCGTGGCAACGCGGACATTCCGGACCGTCGTAAGTGCGGGCGACCTGGATCTGGGCGGTCATGGAGAGCTGGATTCTAAGCGCTTCAAGCCCAGTTCACGACGCGCGTGCCCGCCGCCATGTCGTGCAGCGTGCGCCTGTCCGGCGTGAAGAACGCGGGGATGAACGTGATGAGAGGCAGGAACGTTTTGATCACGCCACGCCCCCACGCCTGGCCCACGGTCACATCGCCGCCGTTCGCGTTCACGACGCGCAGACGCATCGCCATCTTGCCCACCGTCTGGCCGCGCGCGGCCACGAGCAGCGCCTCGTAAGACACGTTGATCACCACGCCGAGCGCGAAGCTGCCGAAGATCAGAATCTCCGAGCCGGCGCGCGAGCCGACGATCCCCACGGCCAGGCCGAGAAACGTACCGGCCACGCGGAGGATGAGGCTGTCGATGAACCAGCCGACGAAACGTTTGCCGATCGAGGCGAAGTTGAGCGTGTAGGAATCGACGCCGGAGCGGACGTCGAGCAGATACTCCGTCTTGCACGTCATGCAGTACGGGCGTTCCGCGATGTCGACCAGGCAGTCGTTGCAGAAGGGCGAGCTGCAACGCGCACAACGGCGGACGCCGAGGGCCACGTCGACGTGGTTTCGGCAAATCATCTCGAATTACCTCGGGCCAAGGTTCTTTGGACGACGCGTCATGCTACCGCATCGCGCCGGCGCGGGGAAGCCGAGCCCTCCCGCGGGTTGAACAACGCCGCGGTGAGATCGCGCACGAGGTTCTCGCCGCTCATCTGCTCCTCGTCGATGCCGAGCTTCTTCCGGTAGACGCGCGCGACGTCTTCCATCAGATCGAAGCGCGCCGCGGGCGAGAGCTTCTCCGCGCGCATGCAGAGCGTGAGCAGAAACTCGCGCTCTTCGAGGCTGATGCGATGGCGGAGGAGGCGCATCACGCGCGGCGTGCGCAGGCTGTTGTGCCGCCGCTCCGCGCCGAGCTTCGCGTTGTAGGCGAGCGGCTGCGCGTCGCGGATGACGAGGGTATCGGCGACCATGTCGCCCATCCGCCGCCGGTAGGGATCCAGCAGCGTAGCGATGGAGCCGAAACCATAGAACGCCGGCGCAAAGTCGATGGCCCGGACGATGTTGCGCACCAGCGATTGATGCAGCGAGACCGGCAATCCGCGCGCATCGACGACGCGCAGCGAGAGCGCTTTCTTGCCCGGCGTCCGCCCGTTGCGCTGCGTCTCGAACCAGACGTGCCAGCCCCACGAGAGGACGAACGACACGGTGATGAACACCGCCAGCGCGAAGCCGTAGGGCAGAAAGACGCTGGCGATCATCCCGACGCCGCTGCCGACCGCGGTGGTGATCAGCGAGTCGATGAGGATCGCGAGGAAACGGCTGCCCGCGCCCGCCGGCTCGAGCCGGATGGGGACGTGCTCCGGCGTGGTGATCACGAGCTCGGTCATGGTTCCCTTGTCATCCTGAGTCGCGAAAACGACGAAGGATCTCCTGATGCAGGCGAGACGCGCACGTGCCGGGAGATTCTTCGCCCTCTGCGGGGCTCAGAATGACACATCATCGCGTTCTCCACGCGATGACACATCATCAGCCCTCCTCCACGCGGCGTAGAAACAGATACGTCATCAGCCCGAGGAACAACGCGACGGCCACGGCGATCTTCAGCTCGTAGGGAAAGCTCTTCGCCGAGAACTGGGAGAACGAGCCCTCGACCAGGCCGGCACAGACGAGGGTGAGCATCGTCCCGATCATGATCCGCCAGATGCTCGGCAGCTTGCGGCGCAGCGACGCCGCGCGCGACAGCTCGCCCGGCATCAACAGCGCCTTGCCGGCGATGAGTCCCGCCGCGGCGCCGAACACGATCGACGGCAATTCCAAAGCCCCGTGCGGCCCGACCCAAGCGAAGAAGAACGTCGAGACGCCGTCGAGGATGTAGAGCATCCCGATCGCGCCGAGGATCACGCCGTTGTAGAAGAGGAGGGCGATGCCGCCGACGATCGTCAGGGCGCCGAGGGAGAAGGCGAGGAAGGAGACTTTGATGTTGTGCGTGTAGAGCGACGCACCGAACACGAGCGCTTTCTCCACGTTGTCGATGCGCTCCTTGCCATGCTCGATCTTCTCGACGCGATCGCGCGGCCGTTCGGTGAAGAACTCGGCCGGGATGAGGCGCGGCCCGTTGTCGGGATTCACCGCGACTGCGAGCGCGCCGAAGAGGACGCCGAGAAGCATCGCCGCCCCCGCGACCGCGATCGCCAACCGCTCCCGCCGAAACGCCGACGGAATCTCGCTGCCCACCAGCCGCCGAAACGCGGCCCACGCCCCCCCATCCCGCCCCGCCTGATAGATGAAGCGATACGCGCGCCCCG
>JAFAVZ010000314.1 GCA_019242175.1 Acidobacteriota bacterium | reverse complement strand
CATGTCTCTCTCCTGTTCAGCGGTGCCAGAACTTGCCCGACGGATGGTTGCTGCCGTGAATCTGCACGTGGCAGTTGGTGCAACCGCGATAGAGCAACTGCGGCTGCATCGAGTACACGGGCGTTCCCGCGGCTGCCTGTGCCGGCGTCCTGGCGTAGAGCGTGGACGGGTGGAACTGGTTCGAGTGGCAGCGCTGGCAGAGCAGCGGCTTCTTCACGATGAGCAGCGGCTCGTGGGCCGACCCGTGCGGGTCATGGCAGTTGAGGCAGTTCTCGCGGACCGGCGGGTGCTCCCAGAGGAACGGCCCGCGCTTCTCGGCGTGGCACTCGTAGCACTTGTCGTTGATCGAGTTCGCCGCGATGAGACGCTGCGTCTGCGTGCCGTGCGGGTTGTGGCAGTTCGTGCACTGCATCTTCTCCTCGCGGAGCGGATGGTGCGACGGCTTCATCAAAGCCTGCCGGATCTGCTGGTGGCACTTGGTGCAGAGCTGCTGCTGCGACGGCTGGGCGAGCAGCTTGTTGTTGCCCCCGTGAATGGCGTGGCAGTCCATGCACGCGAGCTTGCGCTGGTCGTGCGTGCTGCCGTGCCACAGGGCCTGGTTCCCCCGTGTGTGGCACTGGAGGCAGACCGCATTGCGCTGCGCGGTCGGCTCCTTGGAGAAGGTCATCAGCTTCCCCACCCCTCGGCCGCCGCCGCCCTTGACGTGGTTGGACGCCGGGCCGTGGCAGCTCTCGCAGCCGAAGCGCGAGGCCGGCGTACGCGGGTCCTTGCTCTGGCTGTGGGGCTGGTTCATGTAGCTGATGAACTTGTCGTAGTGGCACTGCGCGCAAGCTTCTGCGCCGACGTAGGTTGCACCTGCCGATGTCGTAGGCAGGGGCAAACCGCCAGTCACCACGGGATTGGCCGCCGAGCTGACGTCGGTACCGGAGCTTCCCGCTGTGGACGTGGTGGACGTCGACGCGGCCTGAGCCGCCCCGGACGACGAAGCCGGCTCCGCGGTCGAAGTCTGCCCGAAGGCAGCCGACCCGATAGCCAGCGCGATGAGCACACCGAGGGCAAGCCTCTGTGTGGCGAGCGTCGCGAACATGTTTGATTTCCGCACCAGGGCCCGACAAGAGCAATCGCAATACCGTCATTTCTGTCAACAACGGACGGCTTGTAAAACGCTGCACGGTCAACGTTTAGTTACGGCCCGGAACGTTATTTTTTGGAGGGCACTTGTGTAGATCGATACAGGGTGTATCGAACGATACAGCCCGGCTCGGCGGCCGTCGAAGGTAGGACGGACGAGGGGCGGACGGGGTTCTTCGGGAGTGGGTGCAGGAAGGATTTCTGGAGGTGGATTGGTCGTCGAATGGAAGCGCGCCGTGCCTCAATCCCCGACGAATTCGAGCCAATCCCCCACCCCTCCCTCGGCCGCGCGCAACACGAGGAGGAGCCGTCCGATGGCGATTCTTCGCTCGACGTTTCCCGCCTTCTCGCGGATTCGCTCGAGCTCCTCGATCAGTGTGCCCGCCTGCGCGGCGAGGAAGCGCGTGGTCCGGTAGGGATCGATGGTGGCGAGGAGTCCGTCGTCCGCTTCCTGGATCACTTCGCTGAGAAGTGACGCTTCGTCGTAGACGGCGTCGAGAAGCGTGCCGTCGCTGCTGCGCCAGTGGAGATCGATGCCCATGGCTAGTACGCAATTTCGAGACGCGCGATCTGTCCGTGGACGTCCGCGATACGAACGTGAAGGCCGGATCGAATCGGGCCGCCGCGCGTGCTCACGGTGTGGACGCCGAAGTGACGTCGTTCTCGGAGTAGCTGTATCGATGATCGCCGACCCGAAAGCTCTCGCCCTTCTTCCCGCTCGCGAAGTCTTCGACGCGCCCCTCCGCGATTTCGTAGTGACCTCGGAGAAGATCACGGCGCAGGGCCCAATGCGCGCGATAGCTACTGCCGAACGCGGCGATCACCCAGCACGCCGCAAACGCGGTGCAGATCCGTCCGCGACGGATTCCCTGCGCGTTGCGGACTCGCCAGGCGATGCTCCACCAGATCACGCCGATCGCGAGGAAGAGAAGCCCGAAGGCCCCAGACGGCCACGCACGATAGCTCTCTCTGCCGATGTCGAACGCGACGACGAAGTGGGGATGCTCCACGCGATCGGAGACTAGCAGAGCGTCAGTGCGGCGCCTTCGTCCTCCTACCGCAACATCTCCTCCAGCGCCGCGAGCGCCCTCGGGTCATTCGTCTGCCCCAGCCAGAACGCGGCCTTCCGGCGCACGCCGGGGCTGCGATGCGTTTTCATCAGCTCCACGAGCATCGGGACCGACTGGTCGGCGGGCAGTTGCGAGATCCCGAAAACGGCGCGTTCGCGGACGGCGGCCTCAGGGTCGTTGTCCACGGCGTCGCGGAGCGTCGCGGCGGCGCGGGCGCCGGCGCGTTGGCTGATCCAGAAAAGTGCGGCGCCGCGCATCTCTGACGAACGGTGGTGACGCGCGATCTCGATCAGCATCTCGGTCGTCGAATCGTCGTGCAGCGCGAGGGCGGTGATCGCGGTCTTGCCGAGCCGTTCGCGGTCGCTATCCACCAACGTGCGGAGGAGCGCGGCGCTGGCGCGGGTCGGGACGCCGTCGATCCAGTGCACGGCGGTGCCGTGCGCGTCGAGCGAACAGTCGGAGGAGTGGAAGCGGATGCGCTCGATGCGGCCTTCGCTCACGCGATAGAAGACGAATAGCTGATTGCTCGACGCGACGGTGAGATCGCCGCTGCGCATGCGGACGTCGCTGTCGATGACGTCGCTGCACGCGTACACGTGGCGGCTCGTCTCCACCGCGTAGCCGTTCCAGCCCTCGCCGAGCTTCACGAGCTGCGATGCAAGGTCGCCGGAGAACGGCGTGCGCGACAGCGTTCCGTCGACGATGCGGGGCTGGGCGGCGAGAGGAACCGCAACGAGCAGGGAGAGGGCGAGCAGGCCGGCGAGCTTCATGGAAGCTTGGACGCCGGCATCCTGCGCTGGTTAGTCAGCCGCGCGCGTGCGCCGTCAGCCAGTCCACGACCTTCTCCATCTCCGGCGACATCTCCCCGTCGCCGGCGCGGTACTTCTGCGTCCCGTCGTCGTCCTGCACCGTCACCTCGTACTGAAACGCATCCGCGTAGTACGACGACTTGCTGGGAGACGGCGCGGGCTGGCCGGCCGCGCGGAGCAGGCCGACCAGCTGTTCGAGCTCTTTGCACTTCCCCGGCGGGAGCTGCGAGCAATCGACCTCCGACTTCAGCGAGAGGCCGGCGAAGCCGCCGGAGCGATGAAAACCCACCTTCATTTGCGGACAGCTTTCCTCGTTTTCAGTTTCGCGATCGCGGCAGGAGCGGGCGAAGGAGCGGAGGCGCGGGAGCCGCGGGCGAAGGCGCCGACTTCACCGGCAGCTTCGGACCGTCGACCACCACGAGGCCCTTCGTCAATTCCACGCCGACAGTCTGCCACGCCTGGCGCACGGCCAGCTGTTCCGCGCTCGCGGCGCCGAACAACGCGCCGGCGCTTTCGTACGTCGCGTCCGCGCATTGCTGGAACGTCGCGTTCGCGGTCAGACGCCGGGTCAGCGTCTCGTACCAGATCTTGCCGGCCCGCTCCCAGGCGAAGCCGCCGAGGATGGTGGCCAGGGTGGCGAAGGCCTTGTTCGGAATGCCGGAGTTGATGTGCACGCCGCCGTTGTCGTCGTCCGTGCGCAGGAAATTCTTCATGTGCGCCGGCTGCGGATCCCTGCCCAGGAGCGGATCGTTGTAGGCCGTGCCGGGAGACTTCAGGGAACGCAGCGCGATGCCTTTGATCCCCTTCGCCAGCAGGCCTTCGCCGATCAGCCAGTCGGCTTTGTCGGCGGTCTGCTGCTTCGAGAACTGCTTCACGAGCGAGCCGAAGACGTCCGCGAAATGCTCGTTCAGTGCGCCCGACTCGTCCTGATAGACGAGGCCGGCCGAGAACTGCACGACGCCGTGCGTGAGCTCGTGGCCGATCACGTCCAGGCTCTGCGTGAAGCGGTTGAAGATGCGGCCGTCGCCGTCGCCGTAGACCATCTGCATCCCGTTCCAGAACGCGTTGTCGAAGTTGCGGCCGTAGTGGACCGTCGAGTCGAGGCGCATGCCGTTGCCGTCCACCGAGTTGCGGCCGTAGACGGTGCGGTAGAAGTCGTACGTCGCGCCGGCGCCGTCGAACGCCTCGTTCACCGAGACGTCTTTCGTCTTCTTGTCGTCCTCGCCGCGCACGAGCTTTCCGGGGAGGACTTGGCCGTTCTTCGCATCGTAGACGGTGCGCCGTTTCTCGCCGGGCGAGACGGCGAGGAGCGCCGCCATCGGGCCGAGAATCGCGCGCTGGCCACGGGCGGCGGCGGCGGCTTCGAGCGAACGGTGCGCGCGGTCGCAGGTCTCCTTGTCGCCCGCCGTCGCCATATGCTTCAGCATGTGGGGCGGAAGGATGGTGCAGAAAACGTCGTGGGAATGGGACATGGGTCGGTCCTCCGGTTGGTACCGCGTCGAGGGGAATTTTGAAATTATGTGTATCTCCGTAATGTAGATGAGTGACGGACGGGCCGCAATCGTTTCCCACCCGATCTGCTATACTCCGCCGCCCATATCGAGGACGTATGTCGAGCCTGACGACGATGACGCGAACGCGAGTGACCGGCCTTCCGGCTCCGCCCTGCCGTTGATGCATCGTCCCACAACGAATCCATCACCAGACAGGGCCGTTCGGCCCTGTTTTTGTTTTCGAGAGGCAATCAATCATGAACGTTCAGCTCCCTGACGGATCCCTCCGCGAAGTTCCGGACGGCGCGACCATCGCCGACGTCGCCGCCGCGATCGGCAAGCGCCTGGCGAAAGACGCCATCGCCGGCAAGATCGATGGCAAGGCCGTCGACGTCTACACCCCGGTTCCGGACGGCGCCAAAGTCGAGATCGTCACCCCGAACAGCGAGGCCGGCCTCGACACCATCCGCCATTCCACCGCCCACCTCATGGCCATGGCCGTACAGGAGCTCTTCCCCGGCACCCAGGTCACCATCGGCCCGGTCATCGAGAACGGCTTCTTCTACGACTTCGGCTCGCAACGCCCGTTTTCCGAAGAAGACCTGCGGCACATCGAGGAGAAGATGCAGGAGATCGTCAAACGCGATCTCCCCATCCGCCGCGAAGTCCTCTCCCGCGACGAAGCCATCAAGACCTTCGGCAACCTCGGCGAAAAGTTCAAAGTCGAGATCATCGAAGGGATCCCGGGCGACGAGCCGCTTTCGATGTATCGGCAGGGCGACTGGTTCGATCTCTGCCGCGGCCCGCACGTCCCCTCCACCGGCCGCCTCGGCGCCTTCAAGCTGACTTCCGTCGCCGGCGCGTACTGGCGCGGCGACGAGCGAAACGCGATGCTCCAGCGCATCTATGGCACCGCGTGGGGCGATGAGAAGGAGCTGGAGAAGCACCTCAAAGGCATCGAGGAAGCGCGCGCCCGCGACCATCGCAAGCTGGGCAAGGAGCTGGAGCTCTTCCACTTCTCCCACTTCGCGCCGGCGATGCCGATCTTCCTGCCGAAAGGCGCGGTCATCTACAACACCCTCGTCGACTTCGTCCGCAGCTACTACCGCCGCGACGGCTACGACGAGGTGGTGACTCCGCTGATCTGGGACACCGAGCTGTTCAAGATCTCCGGCCACTACGACAACTACAAAGAGAACATGTTCTTCTCCGAGGTGGACGAGCGGGAGTACGGCGTGAAGCCGATGAACTGCCCCGGCCACACCCAGATCTACGCGATGGAGAGACGCTCCTACCGCGATCTCCCCATCCGTTACGCCGACTTCGCGCGTCTGCATCGCTACGAGCGCAGCGGCGTGACCCACGGGTTGGCGCGCGTTCGTTCGTTTGCGCAGGATGACGCGCATCTCTTCGTCACCCCCGATCAGATCCAGACGGAGATGGAGCGCGAGCTGCGGCTGATCAAGGAGATCTACGACACGTTCGGATTCGCCGAGGTGCGGATCGGGCTTTCGACCCGGCCGGAGAAACGGATCGGCGGAGACGACGTGTGGGATTCGGCGGAAGCGGCGCTGAAGCAGGCGCTGGAGAAAGCCGGCCTGCAATATGAGATGAAGCCCGGCGACGGCGCGTTCTACGGCCCGAAGCTCGACTTCCAGGTGACCGATGCGATCGGGCGCCCGTGGCAGCTCGGAACCATCCAGCTCGACCGCAGCCAACCGGAACGCTTCAAGCTGGAGTACATCGGCGACGACGGCAAGGAGCACCGCCCGGTGATGATCCACCGCGCGATCCTCGGATCCCTCGAGCGCTTCATCGGCATCATCATCGAGCACTTCGCCGGCGCGTTCCCGCTCTGGCTGGCGCCCGTGCAGATGTCCGTGCTGCCGCTCTCCGAGAGGTTCCTCGACTACGCCGATCAGGTCGCGGCGAAGCTGCGCGCGGCCGGGCTGCGGGTGAGCGTCGACGCGTCGAACGAGAAGCTCGGGGCGAAGATCCGCGAGGCACAGCTGAAGAAGGTGCCGTACATGCTGATCGTCGGGGAGAAGGAGGCTGCGGCCGGGACCGTCTCGCTGCGGAAGCGGACGGGAGGGGACCAGGGAGCCGTCGCCGTCGAGGAATTGATCGGGCAGGCAAAGAATTTGATTGATTCCCGTTCGTTGACTTTGTAGGGCATTATTCGTAGATTGCCCCGCACAAGCGAGCGGCGAGCAAGGGGTGACGAGCAGGCCGTAAAGCCTGTTGGGCACCCGCTGTTCGTCGCTCGCTTCCACTTCATGCGTTAAGGAACAAACAGGAGGAAGAGTATTTACCCGCCACGCCGTTACGGCCGTTTCGACCGCAAACCTGCAGAACCAGAATCCAGAATCAACGACATGATCCGCGGAATCCCCGAGGTCCGATTGATCGACCACGAGGGCAAGCAGGTGGGTATCGTGCCGCTGCAACAGGCTCAGGACATGGCCCGCGAGAAGGACCTCGATCTCGTGGAGATCTCGCCGTCGGCGGCTCCGCCGGTGTGCAAGATCATGGACTACGGCAAGTACGTCTTCCAGCAGAAGAAGAAGCAGAGTGAGGCGAAGAAGAAGCAGAAGGTGATCATCGTGAAAGAGGTGCAGTTCCGGCCTCGCATCGACGAGCACGACTTCGACTTCAAGAAGAACAACATCGTCCGCTTCCTCGAGCACGGGGACAAGGTGAAGGCGATCATTCGCTTCCGCGGCCGCGAGATGACGCACATGGAGCTCGGCCGGGCCGTGCTCGATCGTCTCCTCGCGGAGATCAAGGAAGTCGGCAGCTCGGAAAACCCCAATCCGGACGTGCAGGGGAACCGGATGTCGATCGTCATCGCGCCCAACAAGTAGTTTTCAAACCAACGGAATACACCCTCGAAACGAGCGGTTAGGAGCCGAGCTATGCCGAAACTCAAGACGCATCGTGGCGCCGCGAAACGGTTCAAGAAGACCGGTTCGGGCAAGATCCAGCGCAGTCACGCCTTCCATTCGCACATCCTGACGAAGAAGTCGCCGGGACGGAAGGCGGCGCTCGCCGGGGAGACGGAAGTCTCGAAGGCGAACAAGAAGACCGTGGAACGGATGATTCCGTACCTCTAGGCCGGAACGGCCGGCAGCGTTGGTCGGCCAAGCCTTCACGAACGCTCAGCGTTCTGGCCATCGACAACGCATTCACCAACACGGAGCGCGCCCGGGTTACACCACCCCCTCCTGACCCGGCCGCTCGAAAGAAAACAAACGAGGAGAGAACATGCCGAGAGTCAAACGGGGACCCAAAAGAAAGAACCGCCGCGTCAAACTCCTGAAGCTGGCCAAGGGCTACTACGGGATGAAGTCGCGCGGTCATCGGATCGCGAAACAGGCCGTCGAGAAGAGCCTCAACTTCGCGTTCACCGGCCGTAAGGATCGCAAGGGCGAGTTCCGCAAGCTCTGGATCACGCGCATCAACGCCGCTGCCCGCCAGAACGGAATGTCGTACTCGCAGCTCATCGCCGGCCTCAAGGCCGCGGGCAACGATCTCGACCGCAAAGTGCTGGCCGACATCGCCGTCCACGACGCCGCCGCGTTTACCGCGCTGGTCAACAGCGCCCGCGGTGCCCTCGCCCCCGCCAGCAAGTAGCCGAGAGCGAATTGCATCCTTCCGAACGCGGGCTAGAATGGCCCGCGTTTTTTCTTTTATGCTCGAAGATCTCAAGTCCTCCTTCTCCCGAGACCTCGCCGCGGCGAGCTCCGTCCGCGAGCTGCTCGACCTCCAGTCGCGCTACTTCGGCGCGAAAGGCGCGGTCAAGGAGCTGTTCAAGCAGCTGAAGTCCCTCTCCGCGGAGGAGAAGAAGGAGCTCGGAGCGGCGATCAATCCGTTCAGCGAAGCCGCGCAGGCGGAGCTGAAGGAGAAGCTGGAGCGCGTGTCGGCCCGCGAGGACGCGGAGCGCGAGGCGCGCGAGACCATCGACGTCACCCTCCCCTCCCGCCCCCCCCGCCTCGGCCATCTCCACCCGATCACGATCGTCCGCCGGGAGCTGGAGCAGATCTTCCGGGAGATGGGCTACACGATCGATCCCGGTCCCGAGGTGGAGAGCGACTGGTACAACTTCGAGGCGCTCAACTTCACACCCGATCACCCCGCGCGCGACACCCAGGACACGTTCTTCGTCGACGTCGACAAGCTCCTGCTCCGCACGCACACCTCGAACGTGCAGATCCGCTCGATGGAGCGCTTCCAGCCGCCGGTGAAGGTGCTCTCCGCCGGCCGCGTGTTCCGCCGCGACGAGATCACGATGCGCCGTTCGCCGATGTTTCATCAGTGCGAAGGGCTGCTCGTCGACAAAGGCATCCACATCGGCCACCTGCGGGCGACGCTGGAGCACATGGTGCGTCGCCTCTTCGGCAGCGACGCGAAAATGCGGATGCGGCCCAGCTACTTCCCGTTCACCGAGCCTTCCGCGGAAGTCGACATGTCGTGCATCTTCTGCAAAGGCAAAGGCTGCGGCACCTGCTCCCAGACCGGCTGGATGGAAATCCTCGGCTGCGGCATGGTGCATCCCCAGGTGCTGCGCAACGTCGGCATCGATCCCGAGCAGTGGAGCGGCTTCGCCTTCGGCCTCGGCATCGACCGCGTGGCGATGCTGAAGTTCGACATCCCGAACATCCGCACGCTGTTCGAGAACGATCTGCGCGTGCTGCAGCAGTTCTAGGGGCGCGGCGCGTCGCCCTGTCATCCTGAGCGCCGCAGAGCGCGAAGGATCTCCCGGCTTGGACGCTCATCGCTCGCATCAGGAGATCCTTCGGCGTCTTCGCGCCTCACGATGACACCGGCCACTCCCCGCCGCCTGTCATCCTGAGCGCCGCAGAGCGCGAAGGATCTCCCGGCTTGGACGCTCATCGCCCGCATCAGGAGATCCTTCCCCGTCTTCGCGCCTCAGGATGACAATCGCCCCGCGACACTCACTCCCCTCGCAGCAACTCCCCGCGCGACTTCCCATCCGGCAGACGGTCGGCGATGTGGCGCGTCTCGCCGCTGACCGGATCCCACGCGACGAGCGTGGTATTCGTGTACGTCGGCAGCCAGCGATGCGCGCCGACGCGGCCGTGACGCGGATCGCGGTCGAACATCTGGTCGTTCCACGGCGCGATGCCCTCGGTGCGGCGAAGGATGTTGCCGTTCGACGCATCGATCAGCAACACGGTCCGCGCGCCCTTCGCCGGAAGCTCGGGCGCGGTCTGCACGAGCACGCGGTTGCCAGGCAGCTCGTCGATGACGCTCACACGACCCGCGATCCCCAGCGGTATCTCATGCTTCACCGCCCCGCCGGGCGCGATGAATCGGGCGGTCACCTGACGATCGGCGCGCATCATGCCGGCGACCAAAGTGCCGTCGGCCAGGATGCTCGAGCCATTCGCCCACATCCCTTCTTCGTGCAACACGGTCGTGATCCGCGCGCCGGTGCGCGCATCCGCCACGATCAAAGGCTCGGAAGCGCGCCCTCCCTTCACAAAGGAGCGGAACAGCATCTTCGAGCCGTCCGGCGTCACCTCGAGAAATCCGCTGAATCCCTTCGTGCGCAGCTCGCCGGTCTGCTGCACGTTTCTCGTCTTCACATCCAGTTCGTAGATCGTCAGCGCGAGCTCGCCGTTCACGGAGTTGAGGTTGTAGAAGCGCACGACGTCCGGCCCGACGAAATGCAGCCAGTACGGCGCCTCGATGTTCATGCGCACCGAGGCTAGGCTGCGCTTCGTGGCGATGTCGAAGACGTTGAAGTTCGGCCCTTCCTGGTAGACGAGACGCCGGCCATCGTCGCTGACGGAGTAAGGCAGCCGCGGCGCGCGCTCCTTCGTGACGATGCCGGTCTCGATCGGCTTCGCATCCCCGTTCAGCGGATACACGATCAGCTCCGACGACGTGTTCCAACTCGCCTTACCGAGCGGACGGCGCACGACGGCGGTGTTGCCATCGCGGCTGAAGACCGAGCCGCCCCAAAGCAGATCGCTGCCGCCGATGCGGATCGCCTTGCCGCTGTCCATGTCGTAGATGAAGCCAGAGACGTAGTCACCCCGATGCTTCGCCTGGCCATACATCAACATCCAGTTGCCTTCCTTCGCCGAGAACGTGGCGAGCCGGCGGCCGATGTCCGCGGGCCCGGGCGAAACGATCCAGCCGACGTAGGCCGCGCAGGCGAGCAACGCGCCGCCGAGGATGGGCCAGAAGGCGCGGGAGAGGGCGATGTGGCTGCGGCGCCGATCGGTGCGTCCGTCCGCAACCTGCCACCAGCCGCCGGCGATCACGGCGACGACGAACGCGATCAACAGCAGAGTGCCGAGCGCGATGATGGTCTTGAAGGCCATCCCCTGCATCAGTGGACGCATGAGGAGCGGAATTGCAACGGCAACGACGACCGCGAGCACGAAGTCGATCACGATGAGCGCGGAGCGGGAGCGAAGGAACGTGCTCAGGAGATGCGCGGCGCCGAGGAGGACGATCGAGCCGACCACGGTCAGGCCGAGGATCGGCCACTGGCCGTCGCCGTACGCGCGCCACTCATCGCCGGCGAACAGCAGCGACGGCAGGAGGACGATGGCCGGCGCAATGAGGACCATGAAGATCGCCGCACCCAATTTGCCGAACCAGATCGCGGCCGCGCCGACCGGCCGCGTGAAGTAGAACGAGAGCCGCCGTTCGGAGAGCTCGCGCCCGATCATCGAGGAGCCGCCAGACACAGCCAGCCCCACGGCGAGACTGGCGGCGAAGATGGCCGCGCTGAGCGCGACGACGCTGTGCTCCGTGCCGCTGCGCGTCAGCGGCAGAAGCGCCAGGACGAAGGGCAGCACGGCGCCGACGCCGGCAGCGATGAAGACGAATTTCTTTTCCGCGACTTCGCGGTAGCCGATGGTCAGGGCCTTGTTCACGACTGGACTCCTTCTCCGGTGACGGCGATGAAGATGTCTTCGAGCGAGAGCGGCGCGACTTCCGCGGCGTTGAGGCTCGAGGCGCTCCGGAATCGCTCGAACGCAAGCTCGTCATAATTCGAAACCACGGCCTCGGTGCCCCCGCCCCACGCCCGCACGGCGGCGGTTTTCAACGTTGCGTCGCTGAACGCCGCGGGCTGGCTGGGGAAGCGCACGCGCCGAAAGCGTGACTTGAGCGCCTCCATCTCTTCGTCGAGGACGAGCCGGCCGTCGCGCAGGATGCCGACGCGGTCGGCGATGCCTTCGATGCCACCGAGGTCGTGGGTGGTGAGGAGGACGGTGATGCCGCGGTCGGCCAGCTCGGCGATCACTTCTTCGAACAGGACCTTGCGAGCGACGACGTCGAGGCCGAGCGTCGGGTCGTCGAGGATCAGCAGCTCGGGCGACGGTGCGAGGGCCATCGCGAGCGCGACCTGCTTCTTCTGTCCCTTCGACAGATCGCCGTACCGCGAGCTCGCGGCGATGCCGAAGCGCTTCAGGCGCTCGTCGACAGCATCCTGATTCCAGCTGCGGTAGAGCTTCGCGCTGAAGCGGGCCAGAGCGGCGACGCGCATCTCGGGCGGCGCATCCGCTTCTTCGCTCACGACGCCGACGCGATCCATGAGCGCCGCGCGGCGCTTCCACACGTCTTCGCCGAAGAGCGCGACGCCGCCGGCGTTCGGTTTCTGCTGCCCGACCAGGCAGCGCACGAGGGATGATTTTCCGGCGCCGTTGCGGCCGAGGAGGGCGTAGACGCTGCCGCCGGGGACGGCGAACGAGACGCCGTCGACCGCGGTCTTGCGTCCGTAACGGACGGTGAGGTCCGCGATGCGGATCGCGGAATCTGCGGGGTTCATACGGTTCTCCTATGCTCTTGGATGAGCCGTTCGTAGTTGCTCTCGAGCTCGGCCGTGGCCTCGTCGAGGGTGGCGCCGACGGCGAGCGCCGCGCCGGCGTAGACGCCCGCGGCCGCGCGCAGCTTCGCGTCGCTTTCGCTCTGCTTCGGCTTCGTCGGCTCGTCGGCGACGTACGTCCCCTCGCCTCGCCTCACGACGAAGACGCCGTGGTCGGTGAGCCGCTGGTAGGAACGGGCGACGGTGTTGGGATTGACGCGGAGGGACTTGGCGAGATCGCGGACGGAGGGAACGGGCTCTCCCGGCCGGAGAGTGCCCAGGGCAATCATGCGCCGCATCCCGTCTTCAATCTGCTTCCAGATGGGGGTGGCATCAGCAGGGTTGATGTCGAACATTCGGCTCCAAACTCTCTGTACTAGTTAACTGATACAGTAGGTCGAAGAACGAGGGTTGTCAAGGGGCGCGGCTTAGGCGGACTCGGCCTTTCGCTTCGCCTTCAGCTGGAGTATCAACTCCCGGATACGCGGCATGTTCGTGACCCGGAAAGTGAAGGTGAAGAGCACCCGGACCGTGGGCTCCGGTCTCGCGAGGCCTTCGGCGATCTGCGATCGCACCTCGGGCACGAACCCATCAATCTCCGTGAAGAAGTCGTCGTAGGCGTGCGTCAGCTCGGCACGGAGAGCTTTGCAGTCGGCCGCGACATTCGCGCGTCGCATTCGCGCGATCGTGTTCAGCGCCTCGCGGTACAGCTTTCCGAGCTGACGCGCGGCGTCG
This sequence comes from Acidobacteriota bacterium, assembly GCA_019242175.1. Taxonomy (GTDB): domain Bacteria; phylum Acidobacteriota; class Thermoanaerobaculia; order Gp7-AA8; family Gp7-AA8; genus JAFAVZ01. The sequence continues at coordinate 5,007 of JAFAVZ010000314.1, read as the reverse complement.
ATGATCGGCTCCGGAACGCCGCTTTCGAATGCATGGCTCACGGAGTCGCTCATGATTGCCGTCGCAGCGTCCATCAAGCGCAGGACTTCGTCCAGCAGCGAGTCGACCCAATCAAAAATCTCCTCGGCACCGACTCGCTCGCCCGGCCCAATTGCAACGGCGCGGTCGTGATCGCGTCGCAGTTCGCGCACCGATACGCATTCGTCCTCGAGCGCCGCGCGAAGAGTAGTGCCTCCCAAGCCACGGGCCGCTCGGCCACCAATCGGAACGCTTCGCCCGACAACGAGCGGAGCAAGGGATCGAGATGGCGCGTGCGCATGCCGAGCTGGAGGCCGCGCATCATCTGGTACGCGAGCTGAGTGCGCAGAGTCGTGATGATTTCCTGCGCAAGCTCGAAAGGGAATGTCCACACACCATCGGTGCCGCGAAGCTCCCGAACGAATGCGAGCAGCTTCGGCGAATCGACAACGCCCGTGAAGTCGGCGTCGGGATTTCGCTCCCAGATCGGGAGCAGTGCAAGAACGTCACGCGCGATGAAAGCGTAGATCGGGATGCCCTTGGCCTTCGCGGTGAGGTACTCCAGATTCGTGACCGATCGCGAGGAATCCGGCGCGATCGAGCCGTACCGCGCTCCAACGATCAGCACCAGAATGTCGGCTTCATTCTCAACTCGTCGCCGGCAGTTCTCGATCGTCGAAAGAGACGGATCGACCGGGAACGACGAGTGCTCCGACATCAGGAACCGATAGCCCAGTTGATCCTGGATGAAATGGGCGAGATCGGCACGCACCTGCCGCAGGTCGTAGAACGTCGAGCTGATGAAGACTCCGGGTGGACGCGCTTCCATCCGCTCATCGTGAGCCAAGACTCGCCTGCCGTCCAACCGCCCGCCGGGCCACGGGCGTCGCATGCTAGGGCGGGAACGCGTCTACGGCGACTGGCTGAAGATGCGGGGACGGGTGATCACGATGGTGCCGGTGCTGGTCTTCGTCACCCCGATGGACACCGTCACGGTGTCGCCGTGGTCGGCGTCGAAGTAAGCCCAGATCGGGCCGGCGCTGCAGCTGTTGATGTTGCCGTTCGGGCCGCCGTGGAAGATCACCGTGTAGCGGGAGATCGTGTGGTTCGGATGCTCGACGTCCACGTCGATCTCGAACCGGTCGCCGGACGTGCCGCCGAGGCTGGTGAAGTCGACCCACGAGCCGGCCGACCAGTGATTCGTCGCTCCGACCCAGTCGCCGGCGCCGATCGTGAACGACACGCTGGCGCTTCCCGTTCCGGTGCCGAAGCTCCAGCTCGGATCGCCGGAGCAGGCGATGCTCCCCGCCGACGTGTTGCTCGTGGTGTAGCAGGACTGGTCCTGCGTGTAGTCGTTGAACGTCGTGAAACCGACCATGTACGGGCCGGTCGGCGGCGTGGGACAGGTGGCGAAAGCGTTGGCGGAGAAACACAGCAGCACGACGAGAACGGGGAACCAGAGTCTTCTCATACTTCCTCCTTTCCTGAGATATTAACATAATTACGGCATTGCTACCATTCGGGGATGCTTCGCCGACTTCTCCCCTTCCTCCTCCTCGCCATCGCCGCCGCGGCGCAGGCAGCGGATCCGACGTTCGCCATTCCGGAGAAAGAGCGGGCGGCGCTCGTGGCGCTCTTCGAGGCAACCGGCGGCCCGCAGTGGAAGGAGCAGGGCGGCTGGAACGGCCCGGCGGGGACGGAGTGCGAATGGTTCCGCGTCCTCTGCACGGTCAGGAACGATGGCCAGCTGCACGTCGCAGCCTTGTTGCTCGAAAACAACCATCTGGTGGGGCGGCTCCCAGCGGCGTTGGCCGACCTTCCGGAGCTCGACCTCCTCAATGTCTTCGGCAACCGGCTCGAACGGCCCCTACCGGCGGCGGTGCTGCAGAGGTACGACGATGGCAGCCTCGAGATCCACGGCTACGCGGAGCAGTTCTCGGCGATCGTGGGCATCGAGCTGACGTCGAAGCCATCGGCCGTCCTCTGCGGAGACTACGAGATCACCCTGAAGATCGACGGCCCGGACACGCTCCGGCGCAAGCGGTGCCGCAAAGCGAACGACGACGACCGCGCCACGTTCTGGGAGACCGACACGCGGTCCTACGGCTCCTTTGACTTCGATCACCTCGTCCGGGCGTTCGAGACCTCCGGCTTCGCCGACTTGCGACCGAGCTACGAGCGCAGCGTGACGCACGGCACCACCGAGACGATCACCCTGCTCTACCGCGACGGCACGCGCAGGAGCGTCGAGGATTACGCCCGCGCCGCCCCCGCGCCGTTCTGGCAGCTGAAGCTCCTCATCGCCGGCGTAGCCTTCGACGGGCAGTGGCAAACGCACACGCGCACGAAGCCGGTGAAAGAATAGGCTCCGCTTACAATCGCGGCATGAAGCGCTACCGCGTCCGTCCCGACGACCACGTCAACCTCGACGACTTCGATCCCCGCGACGACTCGGCCATGCCGGGCGACAAGGACGAAACCCTCGCCGAGAGCGCGAAGCTGCAGACGAAGCTCGACGCGTTGCAGGAGATGCTCTTCGCGGAGCACAAGCACAAGCTCCTCATCGTCCTCCAGGGCATGGACACCTCGGGCAAAGATGGCGCAACGCGGTTTCTGATGGGCGGCTTCAACTCCCAGGGCGTGCACATCGTGTCGTTCAAGAAGCCGACGGACGTCGAGCTCGATCACGACTACCTCTGGCGCGTCCACGCCCACGCGCCGGGCCGCGGCGAGATCGCGATCTTCAACCGCAGCCACTATGAAGACGTGCTCGTCGTGCGCGTCCACGAGCTCGTGCCGGAAGACGAGTGGAAGAAGCGTTACGAGCAGATCCGCGCGTTCGAGGAGCTCCTGACCTCGACCGGCACGACGATCCTCAAATTCTTCCTCCACATCAGCAAAGACGAGCAGCGCGAGCGGCTCCAGGCGCGCATCGACGACCCGGAGAAGCGTTGGAAATTCGCCCACGGCGACGTCGAGGAGCGGAAGCTCTGGAGCGACTATCGCAAGGCGTACGAAGACGCGTTGTCGAAGACTTCGACGAAGGAGGCGCCGTGGTACGTGGTGCCGTCCGACCGGAAGTGGGTGCGCAACTTCGTGATCGGATCGATCGTCGCGGAGACGCTGGAAGGGCTGGGGATGCAGTACCCCCAGCCCGTGATCGAAGACACCGTGATCGAGTAGAGCCGACTCAGAAGCGGACGCCGAGGCCGGCGGAGAAGGTGTTGGAGCCGCTGAGGAACGTCTCCTTCGCCTGCACGTACGGCTTCACGCGTCCGCTGCCGAACGCGTAGCCGGCGAGCAGGTTCCCGCCCCAACGCGAGTCGTTCGTTTCGGCCGAGCCGGCGATGCCTTCGATCTCGACGTGCGCCCGCGAGTACGCCGCGCCGGCGCCGATCCAGAACTGCGAGCGATCGTTGGAGAAGAGGTCGTACGTCAGGTCGAGATTGCCCGTCCAGAAGCGCGACTTCAGATGCAGATCGAGATCGTCGTTCGGAAAGTCGATCAACGTGTCGTCTTTCGTGTTGCTGATCTCGAAATTCGGATTGATGGCCAGGCCGGGGCGGAGCGGCACCACCGCCTCCAGGCCGACCGTCGTGAACGAGCCGTCGGGGTAGAAGCTGACGCGTCCTCCCCAGCGGGTCTGCGCCTGCATCGACGCGGTGCCCACGACCAGTACTGCTCCCAACAGGAATCCCTTGAACTTTCTCATCGAACCGTCTCTCTTTCCGTGTACCGGCAGTGGTGATGGTACACGGGAGACGGCTTCGAGGTTTCGCTGTTCACAGATGAGTTACTGCTGGTTGCTGTTCGTTGCTGGTTGCTGGTTGCTCGCGCCGCTACGCCTGGACGATCAACACACCAGCAACCAGCAACCAGCAACTACCACTAGACGACGGCCGGCACCTCGTCCTCGTGGAGGGCGAGATCCGACTCCTCTTCCGCCGGCGATTTGCCGCGGCGGAAGCGTTCCTGGATGTCATCGAAGAGCGAGTAGGCGACAGGCGTCGCGAGCAGCGTGAGGAGCAGGGCGAGGGTCTGGCCGCCGATGATGACGGAGCCGATCGCGCGGTTCGTCGCCGCGCCGGTGCCGCTCGATGCGACGAGCGGGATCATGCCCGCGACGAAGGCGAGCGTCGTCATCAGAATCGGGCGGAGACGGTCGCGGTTCGCCTCGCGGATCGCTGCCGCGCGGTCCATGCCTTTCGCGCGCAGACCGTTCGTGTGATCGATCTGCAGGATGCCGTTCTTCTTCACGATGCCGAACAGCACGAGGATGCCGAGCATCGAGAAGATGTTCAGCGACTGATTCAGCACGAGGATCGAGAAAAGCGCGAACGGTACGGTGAGCGGCAGCGCGAGGAGGATCGTGATCGGGTGCACCCAGCTCTCGAACTGCGCCGCGAGGATCAGGTACATGAAGATGATCGAGAGCAGGAACGCGAACAGGAAGCTCACGAACGCGCGGCCCTGTTCGCGGGAGCGGCCGGTGAAGCCGGACGTGTACTCGCTGCCGAGGTTCAGCTTCTTCGTCTCGGACACGAGCGCGTCCATGACCGTTTGCGCGGAGTGGCCGGGACCCATGTTCGCGGTGAGCATCACCTGGCGTTGGCGGGAGATGCGGTTGATCGTGGACGGGCCGGAGCCGGGCTGCATCGTCACGACGTCGCGCAGCTGCACGCTCTGCCCCGAGGCCGCCGGCACCTGCGCCGTGGCGATGCCTTGCGGGTCCCGACGGTACTCGTGCTCGGCGCGCACGTGCACTTCGTACTGCTCGCCGCCTTCGTAGTAGTCAGTCACCTTCAGGCCGCCAACGAGCACGTTGAGCGTCGAGGCGATGTCCTGCACGCGGACGCCGAGGTCGGAGGCTTTCGCGCGGTCGATGTGGACGCCGAGCTCCGGCTTGCCCGTGATCAGCGTCGTGTCGGGGTCGACCACGCCGTCCTTCTGCATCTCCTTCAGCTTGCCCAACAGGACGTTCGACGCCTG